>JAEXAZ010000042.1 GCA_023394255.1 Bacillota bacterium
TCATGCTGTACGTCGGGATTATCGTTGAGTGCCGTTTTATTTTTGGGCGACAGTTTCCTGTTTTGCAACGCAGCCGGCGCAGTCCTCGCCGCATTCGCGCCACAATTCAGCCGAGACTTTTGCCCAATCTTTCGCCCGGGCGACACACTTGTTGGAATACTCCCTGGCGGTTTCCGGAGCCATAATATCTGTCGATCTGGCTTTGCTCTTTTCTACTATTTGGGTCAGCCGCCCCGGATTGTCCAGTACCGGGCAGGGCCGCAACATGTTTTTGTTAAAAGGCTGGTTTTGACGGTAGGCCATAAACAGCGGCTTCTGAAAGGCTTCCAGCAGCGTGTCGGTGCGGATATTGGAATCAGCGTAGTGAATAAAGCCGCAAGGTTCAATGTCTCCTTCGGCGTTGATATGAAGATAGCAGCGGCCACCGGCCACACAGCCGTCAACATATTCGCCGTCGTTCCAGAAATCGATGGTAAACAGTGACTTGGTGCTGCGGAATTTCCGAACCTGATAATACATGTATTTGCGCTGTTCCGCGGTAACCATAAGCTCCGGCACGGCCGCTTTTCCGATGGGCATATAGGTGAAAAACCAGCAAAACTTGGCGCCCCAGTTTATCATGGCGTCGAAATATTCCTCGCTGCCGATAAGCTCCGCATTCTTACTTGTATAGCAGCAGGAAATGCCGAAGACCAGCTTTTTGCGGCGCAGCACCTCCATGGCATGCATAACTTTACGGAATGTACCTTCGCCGCGTCGGAAGTCGGTCTCTTCCTCGAAGCCCTCCACGCTGATAGCCGGAATAAAATTACCCACGCGCAGCATTTCGTCGGCAAATGCGTCATCAATTTGAGTACCGTTGGTAAAGGCCAGAAAAACACATTCCGGATGCCGCTCACACAGTGTAATAAGGTCCTTTTTACGCACCAACGGTTCGCCGCCGGAATAGAGGTAGACATAACAGCCAAACTTCTCGCCCTGGCGAATGATATCGTCCATTTCATCCAGCGTCAGATTGAGTTTGTGACCGTATTCGGCGGCCCAGCAGCCGGTACATTTCAGATTGCAGGCGGAGGTCGGATCTAGCAGGATCATTGTGGGGATATTGCAGTTGTATTTATCCATGTACTGCTTGCGGTAGCGTGTCCCGATTAGAATATCATTGACTGCGAAGCCCTCGAAGAGGCGCCGAATCTCGCCCTGATCCACATCGTGAAGGATATTCAGAATGAGTTGCCTCCAGTTGCCGCCGGGGTCCAAAAAAGCGTTTTTAACGGCGGTCACCTGTTTTGTGAGAGAATCAGAGTTATCCAGTTTGGCAAGTGTGTCCATTACTTTGGACAAATTTTTATCGGGGTCCTTGAGAATGTAGTCAAATGCCTTCATCGCACTGGCTTGCCTCAGCTTATCGCTGACAGTCATTGATAGGATCTCCTTTCGCTTATTATTGAAATTTTTATTAACATTATTGATACTTTGATCTTCTGCGATCATGAATCAGGCGTGGCGTCTTTATAAAATGATATCCTTTCCGTTAAATAAGGCAGATTCCATTTTTTGATACGCGCGCAGAAAAGATGCCCGCAATTCGATTTCCTCCATATTGTCCGATGCCACATAATCATCGAAATAAGCGGCGAAGTTGAATATGGGAATAAACCCAAAAAAGAATTTGAACACAATGTGGTCGGATGAGTAAGTAAGCTCCTGATCCGGATTCCATACCGTTTGATAAAACAGGCTTTTTTCTCTGTTATATATGAGATCCTGCAAATAAAACAGGGCGCTGTGATGCTTTCCGCTTTTTAATGATTCAAAAATAAGAATCCGAATAATTCGCCGGTGCGACAGCGTGAAATCCACTATTTTCTCATAATAACGCATCAATGCGTCGTGATACGTTTGAGCATCTGCTACAGAGATAAAGGTCCAGTGATCCCTGTGAACATCCAACTGTCCTTTTTCCAGCATCGGAACGATATTATTTTTTATAAATTCCATTACAATGGAAGAAATATCGTCAAAAAGTCTTTCGATCAGATGGTTCAGAATATCCTCTTTGCTCTTAAAATAGTAGTAGATAAGCGCCTTGTTAATGCCCGCGTCCTTTGCGATATCATCCACCCGTGTCGCATCAAAGCCTACAGCAGAAAATCTTTTTGTAGCGACTTCAATAATCCTGTTTTTTGTTTTTTCCGTTTCATCTTTGGTGGATGGCATTTGATCACTCCTAACTAACCGGTTGTTTAAATTATATAATTGCTCCCAACTTTTGTCAATCATTTTAATTTTTGCAAATAGTCGCTTATACGATTAAAGGGAATGCCTAATTAGAATCATTTTTCTGAAAAAAAATTATTATTTTTTATAAAAAATTATTGATTATCTGATTTTTGCAACATATAATAGAATTGAGCATAAGTATATGCACGTGTGTTGAGCGGAACGATTGAATTTATCAACAGTGGAGGAGTAAAAATGAAAACATTGCTTTATACCGCCCCGTTAGCTGGTGTGTTGGCATTGATCTGCGCATGGCGGCTCGCTGCGTGGATTTATCAGAATCAAACAGGAACTGACCGTATGCAGGAAATATCATCTTACATACGCGAGGGAGCCATGGCTTTTTTATTTCGGGAATACCGGACCATCGTTATTTTTGGCTTGGCAATGTTTATTATTCTGACTTTCACGGTAGGAATCGGGACTGCGCTGACTTTTTTACTCGGAGCGCTTTTCTCCATATTTGCCGGTTTCTTTGGAATGAGGACGGCTACCTCGGCCAATGTGAGAACGGCTGCTGCGGCCCAAAGCGGTATGCAGCAGGCATTGAAAATTGCGTTTCGGGGCGGAGCCGTTATGGGGCTTTGCGTCGTAGGGCTCGGCGTTTTAGGAGTAGGCGGCCTGTTAGCCGTGTTAGGCTATGAAAATGCGAATTTACTGACCGGATTCGGCTTAGGCGCTTCCTCCATTGCTTTATTCGGACGCGTCGGGGGCGGCATCTATACAAAAGCCGCGGACGTCGGGGCCGATCTGGTTGGAAAGGTGGAAGCGGGTATCCCGGAGGATGACCCGAGAAATCCGGCGGTCATTGCCGATAATGTAGGCGATAATGTAGGCGATGTGGCGGGAATGGGGTCCGATCTGTTCGAATCCTATGTTGGTTCCATCATTTCAGCAATCACGCTTGCTGTCGCGGTGCCGGAGGTGGATCCGCTGATGGGCTCGCTGTTTCCGCTGGTGCTTGCTTCAGTAGGAATTATAGCATCCATTATTGCGATTTTTATGGTTGGCGGTAAAAAAGTGTCCAACCCTGCAAAGGCGCTTAACACAGGCACCTATGTCAGCGGCGCAATTGTGGTCATTTCCTCTTTTTTGTTGAGCCGTTGGTTTTTTGGAAATCTCAGCGCGTTTCTTGCGGTTGCGGTGGGCCTGCTTGTGGGAATTTTAATCGGAAATGTTACGGAATACTATACGTCCGGGGACTATAAACCGGTGCGTGGAATTTCCAGGCAATGTGAGACAGGCCCGGCTACTACGATCATCGATGGGCTTGCTGTCGGCATGATGTCGACAGTCTGGCCGATCCTTTTGATTGTGGCGGGAATTCTGGCTTCCTACTATTCCGCGGGACTTTACGGGATTTCGCTTGCCGCAATCGGCATGCTTTCCACGGCGGGGGTCGTTATAGCGGTAGATGCTTATGGGCCCATCTCCGATAATGCGGGAGGGATTGCGGAGATGTCGAACCTCCCCCATGAGGTCCGCCAGATTACCGACCGCCTGGACGCGGTCGGTAATACGACTGCGGCAATTGGAAAAGGGTTTGCGATCGGTTCCGCGGCACTGACGGCGCTGGCGCTTTTTGTCTCGTATTCCCAGATTGCGAAGATTTCGAGCATTGACCTGCTGTCTCCAAAAGTAGTCGGCGGGCTGCTGATTGGTGGAATGCTGCCGTTTTTGTTCTCCGCCCTGACAATGAAATCTGTTGGCAAGGCAGCGTTCCAGATGATTGAGGAGGTGCGCAGGCAGTTCCGGTCAAACCCCAAGATCATGGAAGGAACGGAAAAGCCGGATTATGCCAAATGTGTGGATATCTCCACCGCGGCAGCCCTGAAAGAGATGGTAATCCCCGGTTTGCTGGCTGTTGCCAGCCCGATTGCTACCGGAATGATTTTGGGAGTGGAAGCGCTGGGCGGGCTTCTGGCGGGTTCGCTTGTGACGGGTGTGCTTCTTGCCATTATGATGTCCAACGCCGGCGGTGCGTGGGACAACGCCAAAAAGTATATTGAAGAAGGCAACCATGGCGGAAAGGGCTCCGATTCGCACAAGGCTGCGGTGGTCGGAGATACCGTCGGCGACCCGTTTAAAGATACGTCCGGCCCCTCGATTAATATCCTGATCAAACTTATGACCATTGTATCCGTCGTGTTTTTACCACTTTTTATGAGGCTTTAATCCTCGATCGCTCCAAACGGAACTGCGCGGACGGTTATCCGTCCGCGCAGTCTTGCCGGCACCTAAAAATTTAAAATGGCATGGCGGGAATAAATTTTTCCTGTTTTGGACACTTTATTGATTGACAAACAAAGCTCTATATGTTAGAATTCGACATAGTTTTAGAGTCTTTATAGACTGCTGTTTGATTAAGCAAAACGAACTTGACCATTCTTTTTGTAAAGAATTAAGGCCATACGGACAGCCGGGTCAACTGCCGATTGCAGCTTTTGCTGCGTTATTGATTGAGTTAGAAGCTCAAATTTTATAAGTTGGTTACTTCATAACCATGTGTATTCATTGCACAACACTTGTGAAACGGTCAATAAGAGTAGTAAAAGTAAGTTTTTGCTATATAGACTCTAATATCTGCATAGAGAATAACAAAATTGGATGAAAATCCAATTGTTAATAGTATTGTGGAATATGACTCAAGTGATTGTTGCGGTGTGATACTGCGCGGTTACTTGAGTTTTTATTTTTGGGAGTGTGGATGATGGAAAACAAGCTGACCTTATATGGCTTCAATAATCTTACGAAATCCCTTAGCTTCAATATTTATGATGTGTGCTACGCGAAAAGCGAACGGGAGCAGCGGGATTATGTGGCTTATATCGATGAACAGTATAATTCGGAAAGGCTGACCGATATTCTTTATCGTGTCACGGACATGATCGGCGCGCATGTGCTTCATGTTTCCAAGCAGGATTATGACCCCCAGGGGGCCAGTGTAACCTTTCTGATCGCAGAAGAGACGATGCTGCCCGCAAAAAATGGGGAAACGCTGGTTGCGCATTTGGACAAAAGCCATGTAACGGTTCACACTTATCCCGAATTCCATCCCGACACCTCGATCGCCACTTTTCGTGTTGACATTGATGTGGCTACATGCGGCGAAATTACGCCTCTGAGCACATTGGATTTTCTCATCGGGAGCTTTGATTCCGATATTATTACGATGGATTACCGGGTCAGGGGCTTTACGAGGGACATCAGCGGAAAAAAGCTGTTTATGGATCATAGGATTACTTCTATTCAGGATTATATCGATGAAAAAACGCTGGAACGCTATGATGCGATCGATATTAATATCTATCAGTCCAACATTTTCCACACGAAGATGCTGATTAAAGAGGTGGATCTTCAGAACTACCTCTTTAACACGGATGTCTATGAGCTGCATCCCAAAACGCGGCTTTCCATTACAAACAGTCTGCGCAAGGAAATGATTGAAATTTTCAGCGGCGCAAATGTGTATTAAAAGGGAGGAGAGAAATGGACTTGTCTGCGCAGGAGAGGGCTCCGATTTTGGAGGCTTTGCAACGGTTTAAGAAGCAGCGGGTGGTTCCGTTTGATGTTCCCGGCCATAAGCGCGGCAGGGGAAACAGGGAACTGACCGATTTTTTAGGGGAACAGTGTGTGACAATCGATGTGAACTCGATGAAACCTTTGGACAATCTTTGCCATCCAGTCTCCGTTATCAGGGAAGCGGAACAGCTAACAGCAGAAGCCTTTGGCGCCGCACACGCGTTTTTTATGGTAAATGGCACGACCTCGGCCGTACAGGCGATGGTCTTGTCCGCCTGCAAAAAAGGCGAAAAAATGATTGTTCCAAGGAATGTGCACCGCAGTGTCATCAATGCAATGATTATCGGCGGGGCAATTCCTGTTTATGTCAATCCGCAGACCAACCGGCAGCTTGGAATCGCGCTGGGGATGTCCATATCGGAAGTACAGAAGGCAATCGAGGAAAATCCCGATGCAAAAGCTGTTTTTGTCAATAACCCCACCTATTACGGCATCTGTTCCAACCTGAAGGCGATTACGGAACTGGCGCACCGCCATAACATGCTGGTTCTGGTTGACGAGGCGCACGGGACGCACTTTTATTTCGGCGAAGACCTGCCGGTATCAGCGATGGCCGCCGGCGCGGATATGGCGTCCGTCAGTATGCATAAATCCGGAGGATCGCTGACACAGAGTTCCTTTCTGCTGACAGGGGAAGCGGTCAACGCGTCCTATGTCCGGCAGGTCATTAATTTGACACAGACAACCAGCGGTTCCTATCTCCTGCTTTCCAGCCTGGATATCTCACGCCGGAATCTGAGCCTGCATGGAAAAGAGCAGTTCCGGCAGGTTATGGAAATGGCGCAGTATGCCAGAAATGAAATTAACCGGATTGGGGACTACTATGCATACTCCAGGGAACTGATCAACGGCGACACCGTTTTTGATTTTGATGTGACGAAACTGTCCATCCATACGCTCGAAATCGGGCTGGCGGGAATAGAAGTCTATGATATTCTGCGCGATGAATATGATATCCAGGTTGAGTTTGGAGATATCGGGAATATACTGGCCTACATTTCCATGGGAGACCGGCAAAAGGATATTGAACGCCTTGTCAGTGCGCTGGCGGAAATCCGGCGCAGATATAAAAGGGATAAAGCGGGGATGCTGGAGCAGGAATATATCTCGCCCAAAGTGGTTCTGCCTCCGCAGCAGGCTTTTTATGCGGACAAGACTTCCCTCAAAATTGAAGAGAGCGCCGGTCATGTCTGCACGGAATTTGTCATGTGCTATCCCCCCGGAATTCCGATTCTGGCTCCGGGGGAGAAAGTTACTTCGGAAATTATCGATTATATCCAGTATGCAAAAGCCAAGGGCTGTTTCTTAACGGGGGCGGAAGATATGAAGACCGACCGGCTGAATGTTTTAAAGGAGGAAGGCTGATGGATCTTTGGTATTCGGAAAAACATACGCCGAGCGTAAAGTTCTCCATTCAGGTCGATAAACAGCTCTACAGCGGGACAAGCCGGTTTCAGAGGATAGATGTCTTTGCATCCAAAGAGTTCGGCAGGTTTTTAACGCTTGACGGGTTCATGA
>JAEXAZ010000043.1 GCA_023394255.1 Bacillota bacterium
AGGGACTCGAACCCCCGACCTACTGGTTCGTAGCCAGTCACTCTATCCAGCTGAGCTACCGGCGCACGCAATATTCCGGATGCCAACTGAGTCAACACCCCACTGACTTGAATCAGCCTTACTATAATACTATAAACGCGGGCAGGAGTCAAGTGATTTTGGAAAATAATTTTTAGAATGAACAAAAACGGACAGCCGCCTGAAGCGGCCGTCCTTCCTTCTAGTCCAGCACATAAATATCAACGACTCTGCGCCCATTCAGCACACTTTCCTCATACGTGTCATAGAACAAATCCACATCCACAACATCTGCCATGAGCCCTGTGCCGGTGTCAGCGGCAATCGCACAGCCATATACAAATTTGTTATCGGGAGAGACAATATACAGTTTGGAGCCATAGGGGATTTCGCGGGGGTTTACCGCGACATGCCCGGTCATGGCGTAGCGGCCGCTGGCCGTCTTGGCGCCGTTGCGCGCGCTGTATCCTGTTGCAGCCTGATGCTTCAGCAGTTTGGCATAGTGCAGCGGCTTTCCGTCTTTATCCAGCTCCAGGTCAAAATCCAGATCCGATATCGGCGAAACGGAGCCAACCAAAATCGTTTCCTTAACCGGCTGTTTGAGAACCTGTTCTCCCAGGAGCTGTTCTTCCTCCTCCACGCCATCCACCGTCCGGCGCATATACGTTTTTTGGAGGAGCCCGTTTTCTCCGGTCTGGATACGCTTGTTCTGGCCAATTTTCAGAAGCGATGTGTTCTTATACACGGTTTCATAAGGAATGGCCTCGTCAACATTGTGCTGTTCATAGTCCACACGCCGTAAAACAATTTCGTCTTCATCCTCCAGCGGCTTCTCAGCCGAAGGCGTCAGCAGATCATTGCCGTCGTAGGAGATGCCGTTTTCATACAGCAGGTCTCCCACCGTTTTGCCGGTTTCCACCTCATAGGTGTCTGTTTTTCCGTCCGCTTTGACGGTAACTGTCCGCGGGCTCGATACATCCATCTCAATAAATTTGCTGGAAGCGCCATCTACTGTCACTTCCGACGGGCTCACAGAACTCAGCCCGACAGAATCCATGATGCGTTCCGGTTGGCTGGACATTAAAAAATCCAGCGTCCGTCCTTCGGGGCGTGTCACATAGACGGCGTTCGTCATGGAAGTGATACTGACCACCACAAACGCGCATACTATGGACAACATGCCCACAGTAAAAGTCCGGCTATGCAAAAAAGTTGCAAGAGCCTGGACCCTTTTCCAAAATTGTGTCATTACGAAACTCCTTTGTTGTTTTTCGTCCGGCCTGTTGGCATTTTGACGATTGACTAGAAGGGATACTTCGCCCATATGGATTATTATAGCAAAGTGATTGCCATTATATTCAAAGCAAAATTATTTGTCAAGTTTCACATTCCAATTGATTTTGATATTTTCCTGATTTATGCAAAAATTTATCCTTTTTTTCTCATGCTTCAGACAAAATTCGTCAACGCGTCTGTTTGAATTCCTGTGGGAATTTACAAAATTTCCAATATAATTTTTGTACATTTGATTTTACGTCTTTTACAGCCCTCCTGCATCAGGAAAAGCCCTCCGCACATGTGTGCGGGGGGCTTTTCCGAAATACAGGTTTCATATCAAAAAAACACCCGGCACTTCTGAAGTGCCGGGTGTTTGTAAAGCAAAAGCAACGCCCAGTCGGACAAATTATCTCTTGGAGAACTGGGGAGCGCGGCGGGCCGCTTTGAGGCCGTATTTCTTACGTTCTTTCATACGGGGGTCACGGGTAAGGAAGCCGGCCTTTTTCAGGATCGGTCTCATTTCCTCGCCATTCTGCAGCAGGGCGCGGGAAATTCCGTGGCGGATTGCGCCGGCCTGGCCGGAAACGCCGCCGCCGGAAACGGTGCAGACAACATCAAACTTGCCAACGGTGTCAGTCAGGTTGAGGGGCTGACGAACGATCAGCTTTAAGGTTTCAAGGCCGAAATAGTCGTTGATGTCACGGCCGTTGATGGTAATTGCGCCGGTACCGGGATACAGTCTCACGCGGGAAACCGACTGTTTTCTTCTGCCGGTGCCGTAAAAATAAGGCTTAGATTCGTACATTTTTTATTCCCCTTCCTTACAGTGTCCATGCCTGCGGCTTCTGCGCGGCATGCGTGTGCTCAGCACCCTTGAAGATGCGGCATCTGGTGAGGGCGGTGCGGCCGATGGTGGTATCCGGAAGCATTCCCTTGACGGCAAGCATCATGGCTTTTTCCGGGTTCTCTTTCATCAGCTTGCTGTACTTGATTTCCTTCAGGCCGCCAACCCAGCCACTGTGGTGACGGTAAACCTTCTGCTCCAGTTTTTTACCGGTCAGAATCGCCTTTTCGGCGTTGATGATGATCACATGATCGCCGCAATCGGCATTCGGCGCAAAAGTAGGCTTGATTTTGCCGCGCAGAATTGATGCGGCAACAGCCGCCGTGCGTCCAAGCGGCTTCTCAGCAGCATCGAGAATATACCACTTGCGGGTAATTTCTGCTGCTTTCGGCATTGTAGTAGACATACCTTTTCCTCCAAATTTCATTTCAGTAACTCACTTCATCTTTGACAACAGTTGATCGGCAACGCGCAAATAAGCGCAAACAGGCGCATTGCCACAAGGTCAAGACTCAACAAATCTTATTATACAGAGCCGGAGGGTGCCTGTCAACACTTTTTCAAAAATTATTTAATTTAGAAATTATATGCTCTTATTTTCTCTCATTTTCTCTCATTTACTTCCGTATTCTCAAAACCGAAATCACATTTTCTTTGGGAACCCTGCGGGAGCCCGGAGAATGCCGGGCCCCTGGGGGGATTCTCCCACACCGGCCCGGCACGACGGTTTCCGTTTTGTAAACGATTAAACAACCTGGAACAGATAGAATTTCAGATAGCTGGTTTCCGGCACATTCCACAGAATCGGATGGTCGGGCGCCTGCTGGCGCACCTCAATCTGCCGCAGTTCCACACAGGCATCGCGCGCCGCGGATTTCAGCATTTTTTCAAACAGCTCTCCGGTCATGAAGTGCGAGCAGGAGCAGGTGGCCAGATAGCCGCCGCGCGGAAGCAGCTTCATCGCCCGCAGATTGATCTCTTTATAGCCCCTGACGGCGCTGTCCACCGTCTTCCGGTTTTTGGTGAAAGCGGGCGGGTCCAGAATGATAAAATCAAACTTTTCCTCCGGATGCGCCTCCAATTCCGGAAGCAGATCGAAAACGTTCGCCGTGCGGAAGCTCATGAGACCGTCCAGCCCGTTGCGGCAGGCATTTTCCCGCGCAAGCTCCACCGCGGCCGCGGAAATATCCACCGCGCAGACATGGGCGGCGCCGCCCTTTGCGGCGTTGAGCGCAAAGGAACCCGTATGGGTAAAGCAGTCGAGGACGCGCTTGCCGCGCGCGAGCCGGGCCACCGCCTGCCGGTTGTATTTCTGGTCGAGGAAAAACCCGGTTTTCTGGCCGTTTTCAAAGTCGACCGCGTAGGAGATGCCGTTTTCCACAATCGTGGTCTTTGTGGAACCGGGTGTCGGGACACCCTGCAGCGGAAACCACCCCTTGTTCTGTTC
>JAEXAZ010000080.1 GCA_023394255.1 Bacillota bacterium
GGCTCAACCTACCCGCGCTGGATATCGGCTGGCAGGCAGTCGCGGCGGTTGCCTATTCCACCAATATCGGCATGATGTTTATTGGCGTGGGGCTGATTTTTCAGATTATCCTCTGGCTGGTAAAATGGACCGACATCTTTATGCCATCCGATCTTTGGAACAACTATTCCATTATTGTTTGGGGCTCTATGCTGTACCAGCTGCGGAAAAATATGTTTATGGCATTCATAATGATGCTGTTTATCAATCTGGTGGTGCTTCTGATTGCCGAAGTCATGCAGAAAAGATGGTCGAGCTATTATCACTATCCGTCCTGCGCGATGACTGCGCCGCACCATAACGGGGATGCGCCCATGTATCTGGTGCTGAACATCCTGTTGGGAAAGCTGGGGATGGACCGCATTAAAGCGGACCCCGCGTCTATCCGTCAAAAAATCGGGTTCTTCGGAGAACCCATGTATCTTGGTCTGATTGTTGGAATTCTGCTAGGCATTATCGGAAATATCACAAGGCTGCATACTATGGCTGCCTGGGGGCAGGTTGTCAGCGTAGCGGTTACCTGCTCCGCCGTCATGGCGATTTTCCCCAAAGTAGCGGGCCTGTTCGCTTCTGGATTTACGACGCTGACCGATTATTCCCGTAAATCCCTAAAAAGCAGCCGGTATGGGAAAGACCGGGAGTTTATCATTGCCGTGAACGACGCGCTTGGCTATGGCGAATCTGCAACTCTCACCACCGGACTTCTGGTGATTCCGGTTGCGGTGCTTGTTTCGTTCCTGATTCCGGGGAATATTGTTATCCCTGTCATGGTTCTGCCGTCCCTGCCATACATGGTTGAAATTCCGGTCTGCCTGAGCAACGGCAACATTGTGAAATCCTGGGTTATGGGCTGCATTGTCTTCTGCGCAAAACTGATGATGGCTTCTTATTGGGCGGCCACCTTTACGCAGGTTGCCGGAGATGCAGGATTTGAAGCAGCGAAAACTGCAATCGCGGGAGGCACGTTCATCATTGGATTTATCATGTCCAACTGCACGGCCGGCCTGATTACAATGGCGTTTATGACGATGAATCCAATTGTTATTTTTGCCGTTGTGGCGGTCTATCTTGTGCTCTACATCCTGTTCAAAAAGAATAAAACGGCCGTTCAGGAATATTTGGAGAAAAAAGCGCTGGGCAACGCTTATGTCCCGCCGAAAGAGAACCAGCAGTCCGCAGCGACGGCCTGAGCGTTAGAAACCTGCAAACCGATTCGCAGCATTCATTTTGCCCTGAACAGCAGCAAAATGAATGCTGCACAATAATGGGTTCCTTTACAAAGAGATCTAGCAAAAGTGGAGGATTTTAATGAAAATCGTAGTAGTTGGAGATATAGTCGTATCCTGCGCACTTTTAGATGAAGCTGCCCGGTCTTTGGGAAATTCGGAAGACATGACCATTGTTCCGGTTTTCTGGTCTTCCGAGTCCCGTCAGGAGTTTCAAAAAAAAGCCCAGAACATTGAAAAAAACGGCCCTACGGCAGAAAAAGTACCGCAGAAGCTTTATCGCGAAATCACCGACGCGGAACTGTTGCTGACACATTTCTGCCCGGTTCCGGCGGATTTAATCGCTGCCGGAAAATCACTGAAACTGATCGGGACCTGCCGCGGCGGAATGGAGCATGTAGATATTAATACAGCGACAAAGCGGAATATTCCGGTAATTCATTGTATCAGGAATGCAGAAGCAACCTCCGATTTTGCCATTGGTCTGATGTTTGCGGAAACCCGAAATATCGCCCGGGCGCACGCGTCCATGAAACAGGGGGTTTGGCGTAAGGAATACATAAACAGCGGGTATACCACCTCCCTGTGTGAGATGACGCTCGGTGTCGTCGGGTTGGGGCATATCGGTAAGTTGGTGGCAAAAAAAGCCGCGGGCCTCGGCATGAAGGTGATTGCCTATGATCCCTATGTAAAACAGAGTGCGCTTGACGAAGCGGGGCTTCCGGTCAGGCTGGTGGAACAGGAAACGCTGTTTCGGACGGCGGATGTTGTTACGCTGCACCTGCGCCTTACGCCCGAGACAAAGGATTGCATCGATGAAAAACTGATCGGCATGATGAAGCCGACCGCATATCTGATTAATACCTCCCGGGCCGGCGTGTTAAAGAAAGATGCGCTGATTTCAGCTTTGCAAAATAAAACAATTGGCGGCGCTGCGCTAGATGTTTACTGGGAGGAGCCGATCCCGGCAGGGGATCCTCTGTTGGCACTGGACAACCTGACTATGACGCCCCACAATGCCGGAAACGTGGTGGATGCCCTCCCCCAATCGCCGTTGCTGCTGGCGCGCACCATCAAAGCATTTTGGGAGACCGGAAAGAGCGATATGGTGGTGAATTTGAAAAACATCAGGCTTTCACCTTCCGAAAAAAATTGAAAATGATTGACTGAAAAGGAGCGTATTTCCCATGATTATGGAAAAAGAGAGACAGGAAATTGCCGAATATGGACGGAAAATGAGCTCGGCGGGGCTGAGCAAGGGTACCAGCGGAAATATCAGTATTTATGATCCCCAAACCGGGTATATGGTGATCAGTCCATCTGGACTCGGGTACTTTGATACCAATCCGGAGGACATTGTGGTCATGGATCTGAACGGCAAGATCATCGACGGTGCCCGCAAGCCATCCAGTGAACACGGTCTGCATACTAATATGTATTTGTGCAAGCCCGAGGCACGCGCGGTGGTGCATACCCACTCCACCTACTGCACGACATTGGCGAGCCTGCAAATGCCGCTGAAAGCGGTTCATTATGTGATTGGCGGAGCAGGGGCAGCCGAGGTGCCCTGTTCGGAGTATGCGACATTCGGTACGCCCGAACTTGCGGAAAATGTAAGAAAAGCTATTGGAAACAGCAAAAGCAAAGCGGTGCTTCTTGCAAACCACGGCCTTGTCACCAGCGGGCCAAGTCTTGCGAAAGCGTTTGGGCTGGCGGTCAATCTGGAATTTGTGGCCGAAATGCAATGGAGGGCCTCCTGCATCGGCACGCCGGTTGTTTTGAGCAACGCAGAAATGGATGTTGTGATGGAAAGCTTTAAAAGCTACGGCCAGCCGAAAAAACCGGAAAACGTGAAAGATACGACGGGTTATTGATGGGAATGGGGGTTGGATATGCTGAGTGCCATGCTATACGGCGTGGAGGATATTCGATTGATAGAAACGCCGATTCCTGAAATCGGCCCTGATGAGGTCTTGGTGAAAAACAAGATTTCAACAACCTGCGGAACAGATGTGAAAAACTATAAACGAGGATATCCGCTGCTCAAACCGCCGCATCCCTACGGGCACGAATTTTCGGGGGTCATAGCCGCCGTAGGTAAAAATGTCAGCCGGTTTCATGAAGGGGACCGCGTGGCGGTACATAACACGGCCCCCTGCAATGAGTGCTATTTCTGCAAAAAGGGGCTCTATTCCATGTGCGAGAACATGACGTTCAACCGCGGGAGCTATGCAGAATACGTCCGGGTTCCAAATTCAATTGTGCGGCAGAACATGTTTGTGCTGGACAACTCGATTTCCCACAAAACCGCTTCTTTAATGGAACCTTTTTCCTGCGCGGTGTACGGAATCGACAACTGCCCGATTCATCAGGGGGACACCGTGGTGGTCAACGGGGCAGGCCCGATCGGACTGATGTTTGCCCGTCTGGCCGTACTCAAGGGTGCGCGGGTAATCGTGACCGACCTGCTTTCCAACCGGCTGGCGGCGGCAAAAAAGCTTGGGGTCTGGAAAGCATGTAATTTGACAGGCGTGAAAAATCCGATAGAGTTTGTCCGGGGGCTGACCGAAGCAGGACGGGGCGCCGATGTTGTCATTGAAGCTACAGGGCACATCGATGTCTGGGAAATCAGCGTGCAGATGGGGCGCAAGGGCGGATTCGTGTTGTTGTTCGGGGGTACAAAGTCGGGCAGCAGACTGGAGGTGGACGCCACGCTGCTGCACTATTCGCAGCTGACCATCAAAGGCGTTTTTCATACTACGCCGCGCCATGTGATGGCGGCGCTCGAACTGTTGAAGCTGGGCGTTATCGACAGCGGGGATTTTATCCAGAATGAGTATCGGCTGACGGATCTGGAACAGGCAATTTTGGAACACGCATCGGGAAAGGTAATCAAGAACTGCATTGTGTATGCGGGATAAGAAAGGGCAAAAACATGTATTCGATCAAACTTGGTTGTGAACATATTTACTGTGGGCGCGACGCGTTGCAGTCGTTGAAAGAGCTGCCTGCTGTCAAAAAACGCGCCTACATCGTGATGAGCGGAACCATCCAGAAAGAACTCGGACAGCTGAAACTGGTCACGGATCTTCTGGAAAGCGCAGGCTTTTGCTGGAAAGACTACACCGACGTGGAGCCGGAACCCAGCTTTGACAGCATTTTGCGCGGTGCGGCGGATATGAAAGCCTTTCAGCCGGACTGGGTAATCGGTTTTGGCGGCGGATCCGCTATGGATGCAGCGAAGGCCATGTGGGTCTTTTATGAAAACCCCGATTATACGGAATTAAAGGATGTTATGCCGCCCAACGAAATCAAAAATCTAAAGGTCCGGGCGCGCGTGGTGTGCATCCCGTCTTCTGCCGGAACCGGCAGCGAAGCAACGAGAGCCGCGCTGGTTAAAAATATAGAAGAAAAAAGAAAATATTCCATCCGCTGCCTGAAGGGCCGCATGGTGCCCGATGTGGCGATTCTGGACCCGGTCTTTTCTGTGACCATGCCGAAAAGTCTGACGGCGGCCTCCGGAATGGATGCGATTACCCACGCGATTGAGTCCTATGTAACTCCTTTGGCAAATCCATTCTCGGACGGTATGGCGATGTCCGCTTTTATTTACGGCTACAAAAACCTGCCGGTTTGTTATGAGGATGCAAATAATCTGGAAGCACGGGAAAAAATGCTGGAAGCCTCCTGCATGGCGGGCATCGCGTTTTCCAACTGCGCGCTTGGAATTGTGCATAGCATTGCGCATACATTCGGCGCGGAATATGGAGTGCCGCACGGAATGGCAAATGCGATCGTCCTCCCCTACGGGCTGCAATTTAACGCGCGGGATGCCCGCACCAAGGCAAGGTATGACGAACTGGCCGCGTTGGTTGGCGAAAAAACGCTTCTGGACGGGATTGTGGCGCTGCGCCGGCGGATCGGCGTTCCTTCCTGCATGCAACAGGTGGTACCCGACGAACAGGATTTCCTCAGTAAAATTGACCTGCTCACCGAAAAGGCCATGTCGGATGTCTGCACGCCGTTTACACCTGTTAAGCCGAGCGGTGAAGAGCTCAAAAATCTGATTCTCACAGTTTACTATGGGAAAAAATGACCTGCGGTTCTCGGAAAGATCGTTTGGCAGAATAGCTTTATGACCCTGTCTTGAGCGAAAGGAATGGGATAAGGCATGAAAATTAAAAGTATAGATATCATCAAAACTTTTAAAGGCCGTTCCGAGCAGGCGGATCTTGCGGTGGGCGGCGTGCCGTGGCATCCGGTCATTGTCCGTGTTAATACGGATGAAGGCATCAGCGGGTTCGGTGAAATTGGCGTTGCATATGGGAACGCGCAGAATGCAGGATATGGAATCGGCATCGATTTTGCAAAATGCATTATCGGTCTGGATCCGCTGAATAATGAAGATATTTGGAACCGTCTTCACCGTCTGACGTTCTGGGGAATGGGAAACGGCGGCGTTATCATGGCGGGCCTGTCCGGAATTGATATCGCTTTGTGGGATATTAAAGGGAAGGTAATGAACGCTCCCGTTTATCAGCTGTTAGGAGGAAAAACAAATAAAAGGCTGCGCGCCTACGCCAGCCAGCTCCAGTTTGACTGGGGAACTGTCAGCAAATCTTTGGCAACCCCAGAGGAGTATGCGCAGGCGACACGCAAGGCGGTTGCCGATGGATTTGATTGCGTCAAGGTTGACCCGATCGGCTTTGACGCCCACGCGACGTGGATGGGGCATAGCAGCCGCGGGATTCTTCAGCGCGATCAATTGCGGCTCGCAATTGACCGTGTTGCGGCTATGCGCGAGGCGGGGGGCCCGGATCTTGACATTATTATCGAACTGCACGCCTTGACGGACGCTACCACCTCGGTTCAATTGGGCCGGGAATTGGAGAAGTTCGGCTGTTTTTATTATGAAGAGCCGACACAGCCACTCAATCCGGACCTTTTCCGAGAAATTGCCGCAAAGGTGAAAATCCCTGTCGCGACAGGCGAGCGCGTCTATACCAGATGGGGATACCGCCCCTTCTTTGAGGATCGTTCCATCAGCATCATTCAGCCTGATTTATGCAATACAGGAGGCCTGACCGAGGGCAAAAAGATTTGCGACATGGCGCATGTCTATGACATTGGTGTTCAGGTGCATTGCTGCGGCAGCCCGATTTCCACCGCAACGGCGTTGCAGCTGGAAGCAGTTATCCCCAATTTTGTCATTCATGAGCTGCATGCAAGCGCGTTGATTCCCGATAATATTGCGCTTTGTAAGTATAATTATGTTGCAGAGAACGGATATTTTATCATTCCGGAGCTGCCTGGAATCGGGCAGGAACTGACCGAAGAAGCTATTCAAAATTCCGATGTTGTAACTATCCAGTGAGTTACTCGATTCATTTTTTATAAAAGTCTGAGACGGCGGGCTGCCGGGAGTGGATATCGAAGCATACACAACAAACAGCTTTACTGATCGGCACCTTCCGGCCCTACATTGAATGGGCATACAAGAAAGGTATTATTCAGGGTACGGGAAACAACAAATTTGAGCCTGGCTGTGCCGTTACTTGTGAGGAAATCGCGGTTACCTTCGCAAACTATACCAAGGCAACCAGCTATACCCTGCCTATAACCCGCAATGTCACAACCTATGCGGATACCTCCAGTATCGGCAGTATCTACAAAGCAGCGGTAATAGCTATACAGTAGGCAGGCGTCATGATGGTCGACAGCGGTAACAAGTTCAATCCCAAGTCCAGTGTCACCCGTGCCGAGGTTTCGTCTATGCTGTATCGCTACATCAAGCTGACCATAGACCCGGATACGGCACAGGGTTGGGCAAAGCATGACACAGGACAGTACCTCTACTACAAGGACGGCAAGACCCTCGCCGGGGCGCAGACCATCGACGGTACAAAAAACTTCTTCAATAACGATGGTACGCTGAAAACCGGCTGGGTCAAGGAGGTGGACAACTGGCGCTATATGCTGGTCGGCTGGTGGAATATCGGCAGCGATTCATCAAAGCAGACCTACTTTTTCGATACTTATGGCAATATGGTTTCCGGCAAGTGGCTCCAGATCGACGGCAAATGGTACTACTTCTACTCCGACAGTTCCCTTGCCAGAAGCACCAAGGTGGACGGCTATGAGGTCGATGAAAACGGCGTGAGAAAAATAATGCCTTTCAAACAAGCTGCAAAGCTTTGTAATTAAGATTTGCAGCCTGTTGCTTCTCTGTTTATCCATTAAACTTGCTGGCGGCCTCTTTTTTTACCTAACATGAAAGAATCCGCATAGTTACAGGGCTTATAGAGTTTTATAAACTGTTGCGATGCAATATATTGACAAATAATGAGGGGTTTTTCTACTATATGACAAGAAAAATCGAGAGATACGGGGGTTCACAGCCCTCTTTCTCCGCCAATTCATTATGAGCCGTGCCTTTTTAGGTATGGCTCATAATGCTGTTTATAGAGAACTTGGGGGTGGGTTAGCTTAAACATCCCACAAAATTGTATTTGACCTGAATGCTCTGGCTTTTGTGGCCGCTTTCGTCCGTCTGCTCATGTACGGCTACGTTGTCGATTAGCTGGAACGCCGTGGCCCGGTCAAGCCTGTCAATGGAAACGCAGTCCTTAATCAGTTCCATCCATTTCTGTACGTTTGCCTCGCTGCTTTCCTGATCTTGAAGCTGCCATCTGATGTTTTCAGACTTTTCCTCAAGCACGTTTATCTCCTTCTCGTAGTCGGAAAGCATATTCTTAAACAGGATATCCGGAACGTTGCCCGTAATTTTTTCTTCGAACAGCCGCTTGCTGGCATCCTGAATGAACGAAATACGATTTGTCGCGTCACGCAGTGTTTTTTCCTGCGCGGCCTTTTCATTTTTCCATTCCTGCCCGGAGAAGGATAAAAGCCTGTCGTACAACTTATTTTCGTCGGTGATTGCCGTCTGGGCGTAATATTGAATATCTGCTAAGATGATGTTTTCCAGCGTGTCCGCGTCAATGGTGTGCATGGAACAAGACTTGCTTCCACTGTTGGCATAACGGTTGCAACGGTAAAACCGACGAACCGCGCCGCTCTTTTCCACCTTGCGGTTGTAAGCCATTGCTGCCCCGCAGTCGGCGCATCGGATAATTCCTGAAAAGGTATTGACTTCATCCGTATTGCTGACCTTGATGGTGTGATTTGAGTGGGCATGTCTTGTGCTGTCCATACGTCTTTGAACGCAGTCCCAAGTTAAATGGTCGATAATCGGTTCATGCGTGTCCTCAACGATTATCCAATCGTCGGGGCTGGTGACAAGCCGCTTTTTCGTCTTGAAGGATGAAACCTTACGCTTGCACTGTACCATATTGCCTATGTAAACTTGGTTTTTCAAAAGCTGCATAATCGTTGTGCTACCCCATTGCTGGCCGTTGTCGCCCCGAGTCGCCCGCTTACCCGTCTGTTTGAAGTAGTATTCTGCGGGCGTGTCAACTCCTTCGGCGTTCAGCTTTGTGGCGATATTACGCCCGCTGTCACCGCCCGCGAATTCTCGGAAAAGTCGTTTGACGATCTCGGCGGCGGGCGTGTCAATCACCAGCAGGTGTTTATCCTCGGGTGACTTGACATATCCAAACGGGGGCTTGCTTCCCATGAATTTACCCTGCTTTGCACTCGTCTTTCGGACTGAACGCACCTTCTTGGATATATCCTTCGCGTACATTTCGTTCAGGATATTTTTGAAGGGGGCAATGTCGTTATCCTCTTTGGCGCTGTCATAGCTGTCGTTGACCGCCACATACCGGACGCCATGTTCAGGAAAAAAGAAGTCCGTGTACTGACCGGTCATGACATAATTGCGGCCCAAGCGGGAAAGGTCTTTCGTAAGCACGATGCTGATATAACCTTCTTTGATATCCTCGATCATCCGCTGAAATCCGGGGCGCTCGAAATTCGTTCCCGTAAAACCGTCATCTACATAGATATCGTAAACCTTCCACCCTCTTTCCTCGCAGTATTCCATGAGCATGTCGCGCTGATTGGATATGCTCATGCTTTCGGCACCGCCGTTCTGGTCGTCCCTGCTCAGTCTGAGGTAGATGGCAACATAAACCTCTTTCGTAATGCTTTGCGCTTTCGTCATTGTGAAACTCCTTTCGATGCTCCACAAAAAGCGCGGCTTATGGTGGACGGCCTATCATTTACCTACTTCAATTATACCATTTCCACCGGTAAGCACAATGTTGTCGCGCCTTTGCATAAACCGTGCAGCGATCTTCTGGCAAGCAATGGAATAGAGCAAATCGTCCAGCGTAGCCCTATTCTCAAACGTGCCGATAAGCTGAACAGACCGTTTCCCGGCCTTAAACATTGCAACCATTTCACCGGAACGGGTCGTTTGCCTGTCAACTTCCGTTACCTGCATAAGCACCTCGCTCCCTAAGTAATTTTTGCGTTCCCCTTGTCCATGAGAAAACATGAAAGTCCAGCGCTTGTCACGGTGCTGGACTTTCATCTTTCCTCACTTCGGGCCAAGATCGAGGTGTTGACAAAGTTTCAAAAGGAGAGGCAAAAATGGTATAATGCAGGTAAGGAAAAAGCAGAGGGATGTGTTTGGGAATGCTGACGGAACGAGACGGGATACAGATAAAAATGCACTGTGTCACGCTTGAGGATCTGGTGCCGCAGGAGCACTTT
>JAEXAZ010000082.1 GCA_023394255.1 Bacillota bacterium
TCCCTTTGCGTACAAAGATTTTTCCCTCAACACCGGCGGATAAAGGTGCATCAGGCCTCGAGCGGAATAAAAGCAAATTTTGTAACGTCAAAAAGCCCCATATCGGTGAGCTTGAGCTCGGGAATCACGGCAAGCGACATAAAGCAAAGCGTCATTACCGGCTCCACATCCCTGCTGATGCCGAGCTGTTCATAAGCATCCGCGTGGATTTCGGCCAGCTTTACGCTTACCCATTCTCCCGTACGGTCGCTCATGATGCCGCCCACAACCATCGGCATGGAATTGACGATTTGCCCACCCTTCACAAGGATCATGCCGCCGTTCTGCGCGATCAATTGTTCGACTGCGAAAGCCATGTCCGCATCATTGGTTCCCACCACAATGATGTTATGGGAATCATGCGCAATCGAAAGCGCCACAGCGCCGGATTGGATGCCATATCCGCGAAGCAACCCGAGCGCCACGTTTCCTGTATTCTGATGGCGCTCCACAACGGCGATTTTGACAATATCCTGGCCGGGCTGATAAACAAATTCTCCCTGCTTGTCAAGCGTAACATCGGCAACGCCCTTGCCGGTTACAACTCCTCCGGGAACGATGTCTATCACATTGACATGGGAGGAGTTCAGCTTGAGCCGGAGCTTTTCCGCCGTGAAATTCCCGACATGGAAACTTCCGCGCACTGCGGAAAGATCAATACGGCGTACTTCAGGCAAGTATTTTCCGTCTTTTGCGATTTCTTCCCCCTGAATGAATACGCGCCGCACACAGAATCCATTTAAATCGTCCAGAAGGACAATATCCGCCCGGAGTCCCGGCGCGATCGCCCCCCGGTCATACAGGCGGAAACATTCCGCCGCGTTCAGGCTCGCCATTTGAATCGCCGCGATCGGATCAACCCCTTCCTCCACGCAGATGCGCAGATGGTTGTCCAGATGACCCAGTTTCAGGATGGTCTCCGGCTGACGGTCGTCCGAACAGAGCAGGCAGCGCCGGCTGTTGGCCGGGGTGACCGCTTTCAGGAGAGTGCGCAGATTATGGCAGGCCGAACCTTCCCGCAGCAGAACGTAAAGCCCGCGGGAAATCCGGTCGAGCATTTCTTCAACTGTGGAGCATTCGTGGTCGGTGTGAATGCCGGCAGCCGCATAGGCGTTCAATTCGTTTCCCGCAAGTCCGGGGCTGTGCCCGTCGATCAGCTTGCCCTCGTTTTTAGCGACCAACAGCTTGTTGAGCACCTCGTCGTCGGCAAATACTACGCCGGGATAATTCATAAATTCGCCCAGTCCCAGAATCCGGCTGTTTTTGATCGGATCGCGCATCATCTGCGCATCGATCACCGCACCGGCATGCTCAAACGGCGTCGCCGGCACACAGGACGGAAGCATGTATTTGATATCCAGCTTGGTCGCCTCGGCGGCCCTGAGCATATAGTCCATGCCTTCCAGACCACATACGTTAACGATTTCATGCGGGTCGGCGATGATCGTGGTCGCCCCGTGAGGCACCAGAAGCCGCCCGATTTCCTCGGGGGTCACATAGGAGGACTCAATATGGATATGGGTGTCGATAAAGCCCGGCGACGCAAATTGCCCCTGCGCGTCAATTTCTTGTTTTCCCTGATAGCTCCCGACTCCCGCAATCAGCCCGTCGCTGATTGCGATGTCCTGGTTCTCGGTGATCACCGAGCGGTAGACGTCGACAACCTTGCAGTTCTTAATGACCAAATCCGCGGGAATCCGCCCCGCGGCAACATCAAGCAGTTTCTTCAGCACTTCCTTTTGCATGAAAACACCCCTTTCAAGATTCCCGCAGTTCCAATACAGGATCAAATGTTGTCAGGTTCACGCAGTCGACCGGTCCCACGTCGGTAATCGCATAATCCGGGATCGCTGTGATCGGCAGGAAAAACATATACATCAGCGGTTCCGACAAGGTACATCCAAGCGATTTCGCGCAGGCGTTCAGTTCTTTTTCCCTCTTCGCCACCTGCGCCGGTTCCTCATCGCTCGCGATACCGCCGACCGGGAGCGGAAGGAAATCCAACACCTCCCCGTCGGCGACTACCACCTGTCCGCCGCCATGGGCAATCAGGTAATTGGCGGCAATGGACATGTCATTCGCGTCAACACCCATCACAATGAGGTTGTTGTCATCCGGCGCGGCGGAGGACGCCATCGCCCCCCTTTTCAGGTTCCAGCCCGAACAAAACGCCAGCGAACGGTTCCCGTTTACGCCGAAGCGCTCCAAAACCGATACCATTGCCACATCCTGCCCGATATCCGGCAGCACCACGCGGTTCTTGACTTTCAGAGAAACATCCCGCCGTTTGCGCACGAACGGCCCTTTCACGTCCATCGACAGGACTTTCGCAGTGCCGCGTTCAATGGACACCTTATATTGGAACTCCTCCGGAACAGTCATTTTGCATTTCAGCCGGCCGCTGAGCGCCGCGCTGCGGGCAGGGGCTTTCAGCTCATAAGTCAGCCCCCCGTTTTGCGCCACTAACTGCCCGCCGCTGATGACCGCCTGTATCCGGAAGCTTTCCGGGCTGTCGACCAGCAGGATATCGGCGATTCTGCCCGGAGAAATCGAACCGACCCGATCGTCGATGCGGTACGCCTCCGCGCTGTTGATGGTGCCCATCTGGATGGCGGTCATCGGGTCGACACCCGCCTGGATGGCCAGACGCACCAGATGGTCAACGTGCCCCTTTTCCAGCACATCGGAGGGAGTGACATCGTCGGTGCAGAAGCTGACCCTCCGGGCCAGCGCAGGGTTCACCTCGGTCACCGCCCGGATATTTTCCGCAAGAAAATGGGTAACCGACGATTCACGGATGACCATATGCATCCCCTTGCGCATTTTTTCCACAACTTCGGTATGGTCGTAGCTTTCATGGTCAAGCCGCACACCCGCGCAGAGATAGGCATTCAGCTCTTTTCCGCGTGCCATAGGCGCGCAGCCGAAGACCGGAAGCCGGTTTTCAGAAGCAAGCGCGATTGCCCCCAGCGTGTTTTCATCCTCTTCCGTCACCGATTCACGCACCGTTTCCCATACACCGAAGCATTCCGGCCACTTCTGAACCTGCCTATGGATCTGGGGATTGAAATTGCAGGATACGGTAGAGGTCGGGAAGGTATACGGCGTTTTGTGCGGCGCACCCCAGAATACTTTGAGCGGGCCTGCCTTTACTTCCGCAAGTACCTCCCGAAGTCCTTCGATGCCCGCCACGGAAATATATTCGTCCAGCCCGGAGACCATGCTTGTCGTCCCGCAGGGAACAACCGCCTTCGCAAAGCTTGTAATGCTCAGCTTGCTGCATTCGCTGTGGATATGCCCATCAATGAGACCGGGAACCAGATACCGCCCCGCGGCGTCGACTGTCTGCGTATCGGGCCCGATATAATCGCTCACATCGCCCACCGCAACGATCGTATCCTTATAAATCGCAACATCCGCGGGGTAAATTTCGCTGGTCATGACATTGACCAGCTTTCCTCCCCGGACCACCTTTTCCGCCGGGATGGCTCCCCTGCCGGCACGAATCAGTTCTTTGAGATTTTCCAGTGTTTTATCCATTGATGATAAATCTCCTTCAATTTTCGGTCTTATCCGATCTGTTTATTGCCAGTCGCCGATGACGTTGTCCACCAGAAATTCCTGCGCAACAATCTGCTCGTCGCTCATTGTCTCGCCCGCGGCTACCAGCACATTGCCCTTGTTGTCCTTGAGCTCCCCGCCATAGACCTTAATTTTGCCGCTTGCGATCTCTTCTTTGACCTGAAGCACCTTTTTCTGGACATCTTCCGGAACAAGCTCGCTGTTAAAGTCGGAAATTGCGGAGGAGTCCCCGCCCTCGTAATAATAGTCGTCCGGGTTTGCGGTACCGTCTGCGGCGGAAGCAATGATATTTTCGAAGATCGGCGCAAAGTTCCAGACATAAGAGAACAGCACGGCTTTGGGGGCAAGTTCTTCCATATCCACATTGTAGCCGATGCAGTAAGCGCCGTTCGCTTCGCAGGTCTGCGGGATGGCGGGAGAAGAAGCTTCCATGCCCATGTATTGGATTCCCTGGTTGATCAGCGTCTGCGCGCTCTGGGTCTCAATGTCCACATCATACCAGCTGTTCGCCCAGACGACCTGCACTTTCTCCTCGGGGTCGGCATATTTCGCCCCCAGCGCGAAGCCGTTGATCGCGGCACGCACAGAGGCTTCGGACATGCTCGCGGCAAATCCGAGCGTTTTGCCCTCCGACATCAGCGCACAGGCGTATCCGGCAAGGAACATGCCTTCGTAGTTGCGGATCTGATACCCGATCAGATTCTCGGTGCGCGCTCCCTGCTGCGCGATGACCACATCCGGATTCTGCGGCGCGAGGTCGGACAGGAATGCGGCGTAACCGGCACTGGCGCCGATAATCAGGTTCACGCCCTCGCTGACAAGCGCATTGTACGCGTTCTCAACCGCGACCTGCTCCTCACTGACGTTCTCAATGGTAATCAGGTTTTCCTCCGGGATTCCCAATGACTGCATGGCGCGCAGGATGCTTTGATTGGTCGCCTGACACCAGCCCCCGTCATTCACGACAAGGGAAGTGATCTGCCCGATCTTAAAGTTCGGCCAGTCGGTTCCCTGCTCGGCAGACGCGGCGGACTGCTCCGCCGCAGGCGTGCTTGCAGGGGCGGAACTCTCTGACGGCCCGCCGGAGCACCCCGCCAGAGATGCCGCTGTAATTGCCAGTGCCAACAGTATGCTTGCGAAATGTTTGTTTTTCATCTTCATTACCTCCCAAATATCTTTTACCGACTTTCGCGGTCATAAGAACAACAAAGCGCGGCGGGTTCCTCCGTATGCTTTTTGCGGAAGCTCCCGGTGGACAGAATAAATGCGGCAACCGTCGCCAGATACGGAAGCGCGCTGTAAACCTGCGAGGGCACGCCGGGCAGATAAATCTGCAGATTCATGCCGACAATGCTGATACCCCCGAAAAGCAGCGCGCCCAGGGCGGCTTTTGTGGGATTCCATTCTGAAAACGCCACCAGCGAAAAGGCAATCCAGCCCTTGCCCCCCGTCATTCCCTCGTTCCAGAAATTTGTATATGCAAGGGAAATGCAAACCCCGCTGACCGCTATCATCGAACAGCCGAATATCACATAGGCATACCGCAGCGCGAATACATGAATGCCCGCCGTATCCAGCGCCGCGGGATTTTCGCCCAAGGCCCGCAGGATCATTCCCGGCCTCGTGCGATAGATATAAAACATGCTCAGCGGGATGATCAGATACATCAGGTATACCAGCAGGTTCTGATGAAACAGGACGTCCCCGAAAAAGGGAATTTTTGAAAGCAGCGGAAGCGCAATTTTATCGAACTTCACCGGCGAGGCGATCCCGGTCACATTTTTCCCGATAAAACCGCTCAGGCCGCTTCCGAATGTCAGGAACGCCATGCCGCATACCGTCTGGTCGGCCTGAAGCGTCACTGTGAGAAACGCATAGACCAGTCCCAGCAGAGCGCCTGTAACAATCGCGGCCAAAAGCGCAAGCATCTTGCTGTTTGTGTAATAGGCGGTCAGGAATCCGGAAACCGCCCCCATCAGCATGACACCTTCCACGCCCAGATTCATAATACCGGCGCGCTGAGAAAAGATCTCGCCGACAGCCGCGTACAAAACCGATACCGCATAGACGATGGCGGCGGCACAGACCGAGGTAATCAAAGCAGTCACAGGCCGACTCCCCCTTTCGACTCGACGGCTTCGGCTTGTCCGGCAGCCGTCGTATCCGGTTTTCTGAGCACGAGCCTGTAACGGTTAAAGAATTCGCCGGCGATGACGAAAATCATGATGCAGCCCTGTATCATGGCCGCAATCTGCGAGGGGACCCCCATAATCTGTACGGCAGAACAGCTGTTGTTAAGCCCTCCCAGAAGAATGGAAACCAGAATCACGGCCAGCGGATGGAACTGGCTCAAATACGCGATGACAATTCCGGTATACCCGCTCCCGCCCGGAAGCTGTGCCTGCACCCGGTGCACGACACCCGTAATCTGTACGAAACCCGCCAGTCCCGCAATCGCGCCGCTCAGCCCCAGAATGATGAGGATGTTGCGGCGTACATTGATTCCGGCATACTGGGCCGAACGCAGGCTGTATTTATTTACCTGCACCTGGAAACCGACGGTTGTATATT
>JAEXAZ010000088.1 GCA_023394255.1 Bacillota bacterium
TCACTTTGTTCCTTTGTATAATTGTAACTGTAAATTAGCGCTTTCACCAAAATCAAATTCACTTAGGAGGTATTTCTATGAGAAAAGCAAGTCGTATGCGTTTCTTAGCTTTCTTTCTGTCGCTTTCGATGCTGGCAGGCTGCTCCAACAGCGGTGCATCTTCATCCACCTCTTCCGTTTCTTCTGCCACCCCCTCTGCTTCCGCTGATTCAGCGGCCACAGTGTCCTCTGAGCCCAAAGCTGCCGACGATGATGCCGACAACTACCCCGACAAGCCTATCCGCTTTATCCTGCCCAACGGCGCCGGCGGTGCTATGGAAAAATCTTCCCGAAAATGGCAGTCTTACTTTGAAAAAGCCATCGGGGTTCCCCTGCAGTTTGAGTTTGTAGAAGGCTCAGGGACCCTCATTGGTACCAATGTGGTGGCGGAAGCAGAGCCCGATGGCTACACTCTTCTGATGCTCTCCGGATTTGATTTCTGCAACACAATCGCCACTCTGGATGCACCCTACAAGCTGGAGGATTTTGATGTGCTGGGAATCAACATGCAGGATCCTACCGCTATCATGGTCCGCAAGGACGCCCCTTGGAACAGCTTGCGGGAGCTTCTTGACTATATGAAGACCCAGCCGCCCGAAACGGTGTCCATGGCGCTGACGAACCTGGCTTGCAGCGATACTCTGGGCGTCAAGGAAATCGAAGCCGCCGAAGGCGTAAAATTCAACTCGGTTGCTTTCAACAGCGGAAGCAAGGCCAGGACCGCATTGGTTGGCGGCCAGGCGGACGTTGGACACTTCTCCTTATTCGGTTCTCAGGCTATTCTTGGCGATGTGAAAGTTTTGGCTATTCAGACTGCTGAGAACCCGTTCGAAGCATATAAAGACGTTCCGACGGTTAACAAGGTTCTTGGAAAAGCTGTCACGGATATTACTTCTGATTACGGTGTGTTGGCTCCTGCAGGCTTTATGGAGAAATATCCCGGACGTGCTGAAAAGTTGATTAACGCACTCCACGCAGCCTGGTCCGATCCGGAGTTTGTGTCGATGCTGGAAGAGACCGAAGAAAATAAAATTTATAATGTTTTATCGTCCGAGGATTCCACCCAGTATATGAAGAGCCTGCTGGACTTTGTGGAGCAAAACAAAGAAATCCTGACTGGCGAATAATCTGTTACAACGAGGGAACAGCCAGAACGCAACAGATAAACTGTGTCTGACTGTTCCCTTTGCCTTATGTTTTTGAGTAATGGGGGTTTGCAATATGCTTATCAAATATATCCGGTTTATGACAAAGAACTATTTGTTCGCTGTCGTGGCTCTTATCTTTAGCTGCGTCTATTGGCTCAGCGCGAAAGACCTGCCGGCCAAATCCATCGACTTTCCCAAAGCTATCTTTGTAGTCTTGATCCCTCTTTTTATCTGGAATGGTGTAAATAGTGTACTGGAATTTCGTAAAACATTGAAGGATGAGAACACTCCCGAAGAGAAAAAATGGAATTGCTCTCTGAACATTACCTCTTCCAAGGTTATAGTCACTCTGATTACAGCGGTCTATACATTGCTTATCCCAGTACTTGGATTCTTTGTCTGCACAGTCATTTATTTGGCGGTACTGGCTTTTTATCTGGGTATCCGCAAGCCGGTTTCCTTGATTCTATTCACTATCCTGTTTACTGCAGTGGTTTATGGAGTTTTCGTTATGTGGCTTCAGGTACGGATGCCAAGCGGTATTTTATTTTAAAGAATAGGAGAGGACTTACATGGCTGATACCTTTTCCCTCATCGCGGGAGGCGCAAGCTACCTTTTTACCCTTGAGACTTTTTTTCTATTGATTATCGGCATCTGTGTGGGCGTTATCGCGGGCAGCATCCCCGGGCTGAGTTCCTCCAATACGACCGCCATTCTGCTCCCGCTGACACTTGGCATGTCCACGCAGGGTGCTTTGATTTTTCTGGCGGCCATCTATGTAGGCTGTCAGTATGGCGGGTCCATTCCGGCCATCCTTTTTAAAACACCGGGTACCACGGGTGCCGGTGCCACAACCCTGGATGGTTTTCCCCTGGCACAACAGGGAAAGGCATCCTTTGCTTTAGGCATTTCCCTCACAGCCTCCTGTATCGGTGGCATCGTTGCATCTGCCCTCGCTATTTTCATTATCAAGCCCAGTGCACAGATCGCTTTAAAATTCGGACCGGCCGAAATTTTCCTCCTGGCTCTCTTAGGAATCTGCGTCATCGTTACCGCATCGGAAAAGAATATGGCGAAGGGTCTTCTGGCCGGTGTGATCGGCCTTTTGATCGCCACCATGTCGGCGGACCCCACTTTGGGGCGTCCCCGGCTTACCTTTGGGCTCATCGAACTTTTCGACAGTATCCCCCTGATCCCCGCCTTAGTGGGTCTCTTCGCCTATCCCTCACTCATCGCCCTGGTGGGAGAAACAGCTGTTTCACGAAAGACAGACAACGCCGTGGGGAAATGGACCCAGCTTTTTGGCGGCGTCAGATATACTCTAAAAAATATTATTGGTGTCCTGCGTGCCTCCCTGATCGGGCTTTTTGTCGGCATTCTTCCCGGTGCTGGAATCGATGTGGCGGCTTTCCTCAGCTACGGTCAGGCAAAGACGTGGTCCAAGCACCCAGAAACCTTTGGTCACGGGAATCCCGAGGGCGTCATCGCTGCGGAAGCTTCCAATAACGCTGTGGTAGGCGGCGCTCTGGTCCCCTCCATCGCTTTGGGCATTCCCGGCTCCAGCACCACCGCAATCATGCTGGCGGCTCTGACCCTGCAGGGGATCAACCCCGGTCCCCAGGTCATGAATATGTATTCCCACGAAGTTTATGCCCTGTTCCTGGCGGCTCTTATGGCAAACATTCTGCTGTGGCCTTTCGGGCTTGTCTATACCAAGGTTGTTTCCAAGCTGACGCTCACGAACACCGGCTACCTGATCCCCGCCATTTTCACGGTCTGCATGGTTGGGTCCTTTGCAACACGTGGGTTTATGCTGGATATGTATCTGTTTATCATTTTTGGCATTCTGGGCTACATCATGACCGAGAACAATTTCCCTTATGTACCGCTGATTCTGGGACTGGTCATGGGAAAAATTGCAGAAGAGAACTTTATTGTGGCTTTCCGTTTGTCCAAAGGCAGCATGAGCATTTTCTTTGCCAACTCAATCACCTGGATTATGTGGGCTGTCATCATCGGCGCACTGATTCTGCCAAAAATCTTAGATATGATTAAAACCCAAAAGAAAAAATCCAATCAATAAAGTAAGGGGGGAGTTCAGTATGGGTTCCACAATCACCGAAAAAATTCTTGCTTCTCATAGCGGAAAAGACCGGGTCTCGCCGGGTGAGATGATTTACGCCAAAGTGGATTATCTGATTTCGAACGAAATTAACGCTTCCATGTGCTTTAACGACTATGACCGATTGGAAAATGCCCGCATTTTTGATAAAGAGCGTATTGTCATTGTTCCTGACCATTACGCCCCCAACAAAGATGTAAAATCTGCGGAACAGTGTAAGGTTGTTCGGACGTTTTGCAAAAGGGAAAAGCTGCCTTACTATTACGAAGTGGGACAGATGGGAATCGAGCATGTCATCCTCCACGAAAAGGGATTCGTCGCCCCCGGAGAGCTTATCATCGGGGTAGATTCCCATTCCTGCACGCATGGCGCGATGGGCGCTTTTGCGACAGGGGTGGCAAGTACGGACATGCTTTGTGTCATGACTTTGGGAGAAATCTGGCTCCGGGTTCCCGAAACCATCAAAATCGTCTTTAAGGGTGAACTTCCCGCCGGCATCGGCGGAAAAGACCTCATCCTTTATACGCTGGGCAAGCTGGGCCTGGAAGGCGCCCGCTACAAGGCGATTGAGTTCTATGGCGAGGCGATCTCCCAGCTTTCTATGGACAGCCGGTTTTCTCTGTGCAATATGGCCGTGGAGGCCGGTGCCAAAACAGCCATTGTTCCGCCGGATGAAAAAACCATGGCCTATGCCAAGGAGAGATGCAATCGTCCCTTTACACCTGTTTACGCTGATGATGACGCGCATTATGAAGAAGTTTATGAATGGGATATCAGCGATTTGACGCCCCAGGTGGCCCTGCCCCATTCCCCCGCCAACGTCTGCTCTGTAAAAGAAGCGGTCCACCATGGGGAGATCCCAATTGAACAGTCCTTCATAGGGTCCTGCACCAATGGGCGCATGGAAGATCTGCGGATTGCGGCTTCCGTTTTGAAAGGCCGCCATGTCCATGAAAATGTGCGCATGATCGTTATCCCCGGCAGCCAGGAAGTCTATCTGAATGCGGTAAAGGAAGGGCTTGTCGCCACTTTGGTGGAGGCAGGTGCTGTCGTCAGCACGCCCACATGCGGCCCCTGCGTCGGCGGTCATATGGGGATTCTGGCATCGGAAGAGCGGTGTGTTTCCACATCCAACCGCAATTTTGCGGGCCGCATGGGCCATATTACCAGTCAGGTTTATTTAACAGGCCCCGCCGTGGCTGCCGCTTCGGCTATCCTTGGGCGGATTGGCCTTCCCGAGGAGGTTGAGACAGCATGAACAGTACCTTTCGCGGCAATGCATGGATTTTCAGCGATCATATCGATACCGACATGATTATTCCGAGCCGCTTTCTTATAACAGACAACGAAACTGAATTAGGGGAACATGCTTTTGCCGATACCAATCCGGAATTCTCTTCCTCTGTAAGATCCGGTGACATTCTGGTGGCCGGCCGGAACTTTGGCTGCGGCAGTTCCCGTGAGCACGCCCCATTGGCAATCAGGGGCGCGGGTATCTCCTGCATTGTGGCTGAATCCTTTGCCCGGACCTTTTTCCGCAACTGCATCAACAGAGGATTTCTTGCCATTGAGTTCCCGGGAGCCCGAAACTTCATCCATCAGGGGGACCGGTTGTGCATCAATGTGGAAAGCGGAAAGATTACCAATGAGACAACGGCGAAAGAATATGCGTTTGAACCGGTTCCCGCCTTTATGCTGGAAATCTGCAAAAACGGAGGCCTCTTCCAGTTCATTCAGTCGCAGCTGAACAAAAGGGTTTCCTTATAACATAAGGAAATGGTTACACGGCAATCCTTGCCGATATATATTTGAGACAGTTTATATCGTTCACCACGATCAGTGTTTCGGAAAGAAGGTATACTTTGAAAAAAATTATGAACCAGCCCGGAGACATCGTAGCCGAGATGCTCAAAGGACTGGAGCTGTCCGACCCGCAGATTATCTCTTTCCCGAAGGAGCGGGTTGTGGCCCGCCGGGAAAAGGCGAAGAAAGTAGGAATTGTCTCTGTTGGTGGCAGCGGCCACGAACCCGCCCACGCGGGATATGTGGGTAAAGGCATGCTGGACGCGGCGGTAGCGGGAAACATTTTTGCTTCCCCCAGCCCCGACCAGATGCTGAAAGGCATCCAGGAAGCCAATGCCGGTCAGGGCATCCTGATGATCTTAATGAATTACACCGGCGACAGGATGAACTTCTCCATGGCCCAAGAGCTGGCGGAGATGGAAGACATCGAAGTAGACCATGTCGTGGTAAAGGACGACGTTGCGGTTCCGGACAGCACCTATTCCGCCGGCCGCAGAGGCATCGCCGGTACCATTCTGATTCACAAAATTGCCGGGGCCATGGCGGAACGCGGCGCCAGCCTGACGGAAGTCAAACGCGTGGCGGAAAAGACCGTCGGTTTTGTGCGCACCATGGGGATGTCTATGACGGCATGCACCCTTCCGGGATTGGACAAGCCCGGCTTTGTGCTCGATGAAAATGAAATTGAAATCGGCATGGGAATTCATGGCGAACCCGGCATCGAGAAGACGGTTATGAAGACCTCCAAAGAAATTGCGGAAATTCTGGTGGAGAAAATTCTGGCTGATTACGATTACAGCAATTCCGAAGTTGCCCTGATGATAAACGGTCTGGGCGCCACGCCTCTCATTGAACTTTATGTTCTGACCAACGACGTAGCTGCTTTGCTACGGGAAAAAAATATCCAGCTCCACCGGGTTCTCGTAGGAAACTACATGACTTCTCTGGAAATGGCGGGATGCTCGGTTTCTCTTCTGAAGCTGGATGAAGAACTCGCAGCGTTGCTGGACGATCCCTGCGACACGCCGGGACTAAAAATAATGGGCTGAATGGGGGCGTAATGAATGTTTCAAATGGATTGCGGTCAGTACCTTTCCTACATCAGGAAGGCCGCAGAAGTCATTTCCCAAAATGGTGAGTATATCACCGCTCTGGATGCGGCTATTGCCGACGGGGACCACTGGCTGAATATCAATATCGGGTTTCAAAAGCTGTTGGAAAGTTCGGAAGAGTTTTGTCAGGCCGTTGATTTTCAAGAGTTCTTTAAAAAACTGGCCATGGCTACTATGTCTGCCATGGGCGGCACTTCGGGCGCACTCTACGGAAGCGCTTATCTTTCCGCTTCCAAGGTTCTTAAAGATGTCACGAGCCTGAACGACGCCCTGCTTGCACAGGTGCTCACCACTTGGGCGGAAGCTTTTATGAAGCGAGGCAACACCGCACCTGGCGACAAAACGATGGTCGACACCATTTACCCCGCGGCAAAAGCCTATTCCGAGGCGGTCGCAAGAGGTGCTTCTTCTGAAGAGGCTCTTGCCATTCTGAAAAAAGCCGCTCAGGATGGTGCCGAAAGCACAAGGGATATGGAAGCCGCCAAAGGGAGAGCCAGTAATCAGCCTGATAAAGGGATCGGACATCTCGATCCCGGGGCAGTTACCTTCAGTATGCAGCTAACCTGTCTTGCGGACTATCTCACGGAGAACTGCATTCGTTGACAACGCCTAAAGAGAAATCTTTGGAACCTTGGGAGGTTGCCAAAAAACTGGAGCGCGTTGTCGAACGGATGCGGTCTATGGTAAGGGACGTCGCGGTATTTGAATATTCCAGACCGGGAGATTTGTGCGGCGGCCTTTCTGTTTTTTGCAGTCGGATTCTTCAGCTCTATGTCCTGTCTGCCGTTTTGGGCAGACAGGACATATTTGCAAGCTGAAAGAATAAGTGAACAAGCAATTGCTAAAGGTGAAACAGTGGATCCCCTTTGATTAGTTCAACAAAAACCTTTTTATGTTCGAAACTGCCCTGGCTTTCACGGCAGACCAGAATATCACTGTGGTATCATACAGGGTCAAGCCGAAAAATGCGTATGTTTTCAACGCCCTGTGCGTAAGGGATGGGCATAAAAGCAATACCCGCGCCTTTCGAAACCATTGCCGACGTGGCATGTTTGTAGCTGCTTTCATAGATTTTTAAAGTAATACGGGGAGAAGTGCCCCTGAAAGGCAGGCAAAATATCCGCGGCCATCTGCACTCCCCACTGAGAGGATATCCCCATTCGTATGCCGCCCTCATTCCTGAGGGCGGCAATATTGCTGTAAAGCGTTTTTTAATGTACGGGACAGCTTTTGATGCCTACACATACAGGCCTTCGGCAGCGCGGGTAATCTTTTCTGTTCGGCAGTCTCTAAAATGTATTCTAAATATTCGGTGTCCGCAAAATTCTTCCCACTAGTAAAAATAATGCTGCATATTAACATTATGAATTGGAACTTTGGATTTTTAACGGTATAATAGAACACAGAATCAAGCGAAACTGAGCTATAGAAAGGATGCGCTTTTATGACCCCAACCATCGCGAGCATGGAAGTCTTCCCTGTGGCAGGCAAGGACTGCATGGAGCTGAATCTCTCCGGTGCCCATGCTCCCTATTTTACCAGAAATATTGTAATCCTGACCGATTCCGATGGGCGTACAGGTGTAGGCGAAGTCCCTGGCGGCCAGAAAATCACTGCCGCACTTGAGAGCGTGAAAGAATATGTGGTGGGTACCAGCATCGGTGCTTATAAAAACACCCTGAAAAAGGTGTCCGGCTGGCTGAACGCAAATATTAAGGACGATGTCCGCGGCCTGCAAACTTTTGACCTGCGCACGGGGGTCCATGTGATCACTGCGATTGAAGCGCCTATGCTGGACTTGCTTGGCCAGTATTTGGGTGTTTCCGCGGCGGCCCTTCTTGGAGACGGCGTCCAGCGGGACCGTGTCCGCTTTCTCAGCTATCTGTTCTTTGTAGGCGACCGCAAAAGAACAGAGTTGCCATACGACTCCGAACCCGACTCTGACTGCGATTGGTACCGTCTGCGTCATGAAGAAGCGATGACCCCCGATGCAATCGTCGCGCTTGCGAAAGCGACGCAGGAAAAATACGGATTTCAGGACTTTAAGCTCAAAGGGGGCGTACTGGCGGGCAAAGACGAACTCAAAGCCGTCGCTGCCCTGAAAGAAGCCTTCCCGGAAGCCCGCATCACACTGGACCCCAACGGCAGCTGGCCGCTGAAAGAGGCGCTTGAGCTCGCCCCTGAGCTGAAAAAAGTGCTCACCTACTGTGAAGACCCGTGCGGTGCGGAAGGCGGTTTCTCCGGCCGTGAAATCATGGCGGAATTCCGCCGGGCAACCGGTATGCCCACCGCAACCAATATGATTAATACGGACTGGCGCCAGATGTGCCATTGCATTGCCCTGCAAAGTGTAGATATTCCGCTTGCGGACCCGCATTTCTGGACCATGAGCGGCTCTGTGCGCGTTGGGCAGATGTGCAACGACTTCGGCCTGATGTGGGGCTGCCATTCGAATAATCACTTCGACATTTCACTGGCTATGGTTGTGCAGTGCGCTGCCGCAATTCCGGGGAAAATGAACGGCATCGATACCCACTGGATCTGGCAGGAAGGCATTGAGCGCCTGACCAGGAAACCGCTGCAGATTGTAGACGGCTGCATTGGTCTGCCCCGGAAGCCTGGCCTTGGCATCGAAGTGGATCGGGAACAGGTTCTGAAAGCCCATCGGCGCTATCTTGACAACTGCCTCGGAGCGCGCGATGACGCCATCGGCATGCAGTACCTGATCCCCGGATGGAAATTCGACCCCAAGTGTCCCTGCATGGTCCGCTGAATACTGATACTATTACTATTGAAGATAACTTTGCCGGAAAAGGGATCTTCCTTTTGCTGGGAGGCATCATGGAAAACTTTTTAATGATGGTCAGAATACAGGCCATTTTGCTGATTTACCTGCTGGTAGGCGTTTATGCCCGCAGAAAAAATATTATCACCGACAACAGCCAGCAGAGTTTTATTGATTTTCTTATTCGCATAGCGTTGCCCTGTATGGTATTTGAATCATTCAACCAGGAGCTTACGACCAGACAATTATTATCCGCATCACTCGTTCTTGCAGTGGCGTTTGCTGTTTCCCTGTTCAGTCTGCTGCTTGGCAAAGTGCTGTTTCGCCATTATCCGGCGGGACGAAAAAGTATTCTGCAGTATGGCGCGCTGATCAGCAATTCCGGATTTGCCGGACTGCCGTTGGTAGAAAGCGCTTATGGCGGCCTCGGCCTTTTTTACGCTTCCGTTTTTATTATTCCAAACAGGATCTTTATGTGGAGCGCCGGAATATCGCTGTTCACACAGGCGGACTTTAAGAGCCGTATGAAAAACATCCTGCTGAACCCCGGCATTATAGCCGTTTTTCTCGGCGTCTTCCGAATGCTGACCCGTTTGCCTTTTCCCGCTTTTGCGGACACCGCCATAAAGTCTATCGGAAACTGTACCGCGTCGCTGTCGATGATTGTTGTGGGAACAATTCTGGCCGATATTTCGCTAAAAAGCGTTTTTGACAGAGACGCTTTCCTGCTCAGCTTCATCCGGTTGCTGGCGCTGCCGGGTTTCACGCTCATCCTGTTGAAGATGGCGGATTTTGACACGACTGCCACAGCGGTAGCGGTTATCCTCACCGCGATGCCGGTGGGCACTACCACCGCGCTTCTGGGCAAAAAATATCATGCGGATGCGGAATTTGCCTCAAAATGCGTATTTATTTCCACTGCGCTAAGTCTGTTGACCGTACCGTTTCTTACGCTGTTTCTATAATGCTCTTCGCTTATACCTCTTCTTCCAGCCCGCATTTTTTGATGCGCTTTTAGAGCGTTGTCTTACTGATCCCGGGCTCAGCAGCGGTTTTCCCACGGTCGCCCTTCTATTTTGTCAGGAACGTCCTTTGCCCGGATAATCACCTGTTTTGGCTTTGCATAATCTTTACGATCCAGCGTGTGGTTATTCCGGATCATGACCACTTTTCATTACTTATTTGAATAATAATAAAAGCAGGATCGCAATCGGCGATCCTGCTTTACTACGTTTATGGGATAAATATTTTGCTAGCATGATAGAAATCTCGTCCTTTTTGCCGCACCGGTGCCGCTCTATACGGCAGCGTCATCATCTGCGAAGGTAGAGCCGATCTCTATATTACAGCGTATCCGGTGGAAACAAGAAGAGCACTTTCACTTTACATATCCGATATCGACAGACTTTCGTGATCGATTTCGAGGTCTTCTATGCCCTTTTGTAGATGCTCGCGCATAATACTGCGTGCACGTTTGCCATCATGCTTTTGCAGCGCATCCAATAGCAGAGTGTGATAATAAATGCCGCCATAATAACCGACCGCGTTATTAAGTTGAACATGCCGTTCGCTTTTTTGCTTTAAAATATCGGACATGACCGTTTTTAGGACGGTGTTGTTCATTACGTTGCAAATTTCCTGGTGAAACTCCATATCAGAATGGACAAAGCTCTCACCATGCCCGATTTCGGCCTTCATTTTTTCTAAAAGAAAAGTTAGTTTTTCAAGAGTCTCAGGTGTAATTTGTTGCGCGACAATGCCGCAGACTTCCGGCTCAATCAGCAGACGAAATTCAAGCATCTGTTTCATATCCGAAAAGTTCTTATCCGATGACAGGCCGTACCCAAACACTCCAAGGTCGTCTGATAATACAAAGGTGCCCTTGCCGTGCTGGCTTTGCAGAATATGCAGGGCGATAAACTGTTGGAGCGCGCTTCTGACACTGATGCGGCTTACCCCAAGTTCCCTGCAAAGTTCATGTTCCGATGGGATTTTGCTTCCAACCGGCCAAATGCCTTCCCGAATATTCTTCTTCATATAATCGACCACGCGGCTGGTCACATTTTTCGCGCTTGCCACTTGGGATCACCCTTTCTGCCAAGTACTGCAATCTGGTAATACAAGTATATTTTATTTTTTCTGTAAAATCAACTGGAAAACGAACGATTATTCACTTTACGCCGGATGGAATTTATTTGTTGGAGATAATATTGCTGCACTTAAACCATATATCCATCCCCAAATACGATACCTGGAATCAGCAGTTATGTATTTCAGTCAGAAATTTTATAAATTAGAAAAAACCCCTTGCAATTTTTAGATGATTGTGTATACTAAAATAAACGCTAACTTGTATTACAAATTTGCGGGGTATGGCAACTATAATCAAATTTATTATTACAAGTTACGATTGAGTGAATGGGAGGGGATATCTATGAAATCTGATGTTATTACAGAGCCAAACGGATATCAAGCGTTGGACATTCCCGTACCAGAAGTGGGGGAGAATGACCTGTTGATCCAAATGAAAGCCGCTGGAGCTTATGGAAGTGACTTTCAAATTCTGTATCATGGAAACAACTCCTGTTCTGCACCTACGCTTGTTTCCGACTATGAAAGTGTGGGGATTGTTACTAAGGTTGGTAAAAATGTATCCCAGATTAGGGAAGGCGACTATGTCGCGGTTGATCTTGTAATAACATGTATTACAAGAAGGGGCGGCCATCAGGATACCTGAAAGAAGCCCAGTATAAAAGCAGTCGTTATTTTTTATAAATCATTCAATAAAAGCAAAAGGAGACGGTTCAAATGGTTTCTAGTAAGTTTGATGTCGCAGGGAAATGCTGCATTGTAACCGGCGGCGCTCAGGGGCTCTCCCGCAGCATGGCGGAAGGCCTGCTCGAGAACGGCTGCAAGGTTGTTTTGATGGACGTCCAGAAGGAAAAGCTGGAGGCTGTCGTGTCCGAATACCGTTCGATGGGTTACGATGCCTGTGCCGTATCCGGCAATCTGGCCGACCGTGCCGAAATCGACCGGATGTTTCAGGAAGCAATGAAATCCCTTGGCGGCAGGCTGGACGTCCTTGTGCCGGCTGCCGGAATCCAGCGGCGTCATCTGCCCGAGGAATTTCCCATCGAAGAGTGGGATTTGGTACTGGCTGTCAATCTGAACCATGTCTGGCTCATGTGCCAAAACGCGCTGAAAGTCATGCTCAGCCAGCCCGCAGGCGGAAAAATCATCAACATTGCTTCCATGGTATCCTGGTTTGGCGGTACTACCGTGCCCGCCTATACGGCGGCAAAGGGTGCTGTGACACAACTGACCAAATCGCTGGCCAGCGACTGCGCGGGGCGGGGCATCAATGTTAATGCGCTTGCTCCCGGTTATATGGATACCGAAATGAACAGCGGCCTGACCGAGGCCCGCAAAGCGGAAATCTCTCAGCGCATTCCGCAGGTCCGCTGGGGAACCGGGGAGGACATGAAGGGCCCTCTGCTCTTTCTGGCTTCCGGCGCTTCCGACTATCTGAACGGCGCGATTATCCCGGTCGACGGCGGCTATCTGGTAAAGTAAATACTGTTACGGAGGAAATTTGAATGAACCCCAAGATTCAGGATGTGCAGGTGATCTGTACTGCGCCGGAGGGTATCAATCTGGTAGTCGTTAAAGTACTTACGACGGAGGATGGGCTGTATGGATTGGGCTGTGCGACCTTTGCGTACCGCCATTTGGCTGTAAAACACCTGATTGAAGAGTATATCAGGCCGCTGATTGTAGGTCTGGATGTAAGCAATATTACGGAAATCTGGCAGCTGATGCACCAGAACGCATACTGGCGCAACGGCGCCATTGAGAATAACGCAATTTCGGGCGTCGATATGGCCCTGTGGGATATCAAAGGGAAAATGGCCGGTATGCCGCTTTACCAGCTGTTCGGTGGAAAAGTGCGGGAGGGGGTTCCCGTCTACCGCCATGTGGACGGCAGGGACGTAAATGAAATTTGCGAAAATATCGAAAAGTACCGCAGTATGGGCATCAGGCATATTCGCTGCCAGTGTGGCGGCTATGGCGGCGGCGGCTACGGCGCTGCGCCCGCGAGCGCGCCGGCAGGCGCGAAAAACGGTATTTATCTGGGCAGCGGGAAATACATGCGCGATACCGTAAAGCTGTTTGAAGGAATCCGCGGCAAAATTGGTTTTGAAATGGAGCTGGTGCACGATGTGCATGAGCGCATTCATCCCACCGATGCCGTAAAGTTTGTAAAAGAAATGGAACCGTTCAAGCTGTTTTTCCTGGAGGATACCGTCTCTCTGGAACATTTGGACTGGCTGCACCGCATCCGTTCCGTCACGACTACCCCGCTGGCACAGGGCGAACTGTTTAACAATCCGCAGGAATGGCAGCACCTGATCAGCAGCCATCTGATCGACTTTATACGCGTCCATATCAGCCAGATCGGCGGCATCACGCCGGCGCGCAAGCTGGCCCTGTTTGCGGAGCAGTACGGCGTACGGATCTGCTGGCACGGACCCGGGGACATGAGCCCGATTGCGCACGCCGCGAATATCCATATTGACCTTGCCGCCCCGAATCTGGGCTTACAGGAATGGAGCGGCATTGAGCCGCCCAATTTTGTGATACAGGAACTGAAAGGTCCGCGCGGCGCATTGCTGGATGTTTTCCCGGGATTGCCCGCTTACGGCAATGACGGATTTGTTTATGCCAATGACAAACCCGGCCTGGGTGTGGATCTTGTTGAAAAAGAAGCCGCAAAATATCCCTGCGAGAATACGGTGACAACCTGGACGCAGACGCGTTTGCCGGATGGTTCGCTGCAAACACCATAACTATCTCTTGAAACTTTGAAACGGCGCTCCGTACAAAAGTAAGAATCTTTTGTACGGGGCGCCGTTTCCCATCAAAAAACCGGAGGGGGATTGCTATGGAGATTTCTCGGCCGTTCAACTGGATGGAGCGGAAGAACTGCAGACCCAAGCGTTTTGGACTATGTGAAGAATAAAAGTGATTTCAATTTTACGGACGGCTTTATTGTGCACGAACTTGCGCGGCATCTGAAAATGGGATATACTGATATCGTAAATGGGGTGAATGCCTTGAAAGGGATGGAGATATCGTTCATTCGGGAAATGTGTGCGGCAGGCAGACTGAGATGGACAAATCATATGTTTGTGCGCCTCTTGCAGCGCAACATAAAAACGGAAGAGATTGTATATGTGCTGACGCATGGGGAGATCATAGAACAGTATCCGGATGATTATCCTTATCCGAGCTGTCTTGTACTGGGAATCACGGTGAACGGCCGGCCGATGCATGTCGTATGCGGCGCGGGTGAAACGGAATTGTGGCTGATTACCGTATATTACCCAAGCATGGAAGAATGGGAGCCTGATTTCAAAACGCGAAAGGGAGATGTATTATGAGGTGCCTGTATTGTAAAGGCTCATTGGAAGATCGGCAGACCAATTTTATCGTCGACCTTGGCGAATGCATTATAATCATTAAAAATGTACCTTCGCAGGTTTGCAGCCAGTGCGGCGAAGTGTCTTACAGCAACGAGGTTGCCAAAAAGCTGGAGGACGTTGTCGAACGGATGCGGTCGATGGTGAGGGACGTGGCGGTATTTGAATATTCCAAAATCGTGGCATAGCCCGATTGGCGCTTTTACAAAACGGAGACGGCTGAACAGCCGCTCCATTTTGTCAGGTCAGTGCATAAAGACGTAACAGACCGGCTGAAAAAAATCAACCCAACTATCTATACGCAGGTCAAAGCCGTTTTGGAACAGAATAAGTCAGAACGACATATCCGCGGTGGGATTGCAACACGCGAAAAATACGCAAGAATTAAGGCACATCACTAAAAGATGCGGGCACGACAGCAGTGCCCGCATCTTGGCTGTTGGCGTTTTATTTTCCGAGAGCCCACGCGGCGGGGTTGAGGTACAAGCCCCTCGGCGCAAGGCCGGGTTAAAATATAGCAAAAGCCTGCCGTCGGCAGGCTTTTGCGGTAAGATCAGCGGATTTCAATCCGATAGGTTTTGAGCCAGTAATTAACCTGTAAAAAATAAGCGATCGTCTGGGGCACGGTCATGAGCTGCCCATACCAGGGAACCTGATTGCCCGAATGCAGCAGTTCAATCAGTTTTTCCCGCTTGACAAACTGGAACAGCGGTTCCTTGGGATTCTGTATGATTTCCTCCAAACGTTTGGAAACCGCGTTCAAATAGGATGGGTTGTGCGTTTTGGGATAAGGGCTCTTTTTGCGCCAAAGGATCTCGTCGGGCAGAAGCCCCTCCGCCGCCTTGCGAAGCAGCCCTTTTTCATAATTCTGATAATCTTTATATTCCCACGGAACCGAATAGAGATATTCCGCGATGCGGTAATCGCAGAATGGCACACGGACTTCCAGCCCCGAATGCATGCTCATGCGGTCTTTCCGGTCGAGCAGTGTCTGCATAAACCAGTTCATATTGAGGTTGATCATAATTTTGCCCATGCGGTCCTCATGCAGGTCTGTGCAGCTCAGATCGGTGGAGCCCGCCGTCATCCTGTATCGGTCGAACACATAGTTCTGTGCGTCGATCTGCGCGGCAAACTCGTCTTTCAAAAAGCCCGCCCGCCAGCTGGTTGACTGCGCCCAGGGGAAGCCCTCGGTTTCCCGGATGGTCTTATCCCGATACCAGGGGTATCCTCCGAAAATTTCGTCGGCGCATTCCCCGGACAGAGCGACGGTGCAGTGTTCCTTGATGGATTTACAGAACAGCAGCAGGGAGGAATCCACATCCGCCATACCGGGCAGGTCGCGCGCATCGACCGCTCCGTATAAGGCATCCGCAAGCTCGTCGGTATCAATTACCACATGGTGCGGACGGCAGTTCAAATACTTTTCCATAATGCCGATGTACTGGGAATCGCTGTTTGGCTGGAATTTGCTGGTTTTAAAATATTTGTCGTTGTCTTTATAGTAAACGGAAAAGGTATCAAGCTGCCGGCCCTGTTCCGCCATGGAGCGGGCCGCGATGGAAGAGATGATGCTGGAATCCAGCCCGCCGGATAAAAAGGTACCGATTGGAACGTCGGACACGAGCTGCCGTTTGATGGCGTCCCCGACCAGAAAACGCACTTTTTCCACCGTTTCCTCAAAAGAATCCGTATGCCGCCGGTCAACCAGGTCCCAATACTTCCGAATGGATTTCCCGTTGGCCGTCACAAATCCGCAGCAGGCGGGGGGCAATTCCTGAATGTTGCAAAAGACCCCGTATCCGGGCGTCCTGCCCGGCCCGATCAGCATGATTTCCGCAATGGAATGGAGATCAATTTCCGGGCGGACGAGCGGATGCTTCAGAAGGGTCTTTATTTCCGAGGCAAATAAAAATTTGCCTTCGAGTTCGGCATAAAAGAACGGTTTGACCCCCATTTTATCCCGCGCGATGAAGAGCCGTTTCTGTTTGCTTTCCCAAACGGCAAACGCGAAGATCCCGTTGAACCGGTTGACGCAGTCTTCCCCCCAAGCGATGTAGGCTTTGAGCAGCACTTCCGTATCGGAATGGCTCCGGAAGTTCCAGCCCATTTGTGAAAGTTCCGCGCGCACCTCGTCGGTGTTGTATAATTCCCCGTTATAAACAACGGTATAGTCCTCATTTTCAGTTCGCTCGGTCATCGGCTGCCTGCCGTTTTCAAGATCGATGACACTGAGGCGCGCGTGCAGCAGAGCGGCATTTTCCGATAAAAACGTATCGCTCTGATCAGGCCCCCTGCGCCGCATGGTTGAAAGCATATCCTGATAACAGGTACGACTGCATTCCAGCAGATTGTTACAAAAGTCAAGCTCGCCCGCGATTGCGCACATGATATCCCCTCCCAAAAAATCAGGTGCCCTTCCTTTGGGAAGAACACCTTTGTTCCGTTTCTATCCTATGCAGATTAAGCCGGAATATTTACAGATGGGAGGACGGACGAAAGACAGGTCAATACAAATCTCCATTGCAGCCGTATGCTTCGATTCGGATGGGCGTTACCCGGGCGGTGTCCGGATGTATGTAGATGATGCCTTTTCCCGCTTCCTTTGCGTCATTGACGATTGCGGTCACAGGATCCAGCGTGGTGGTGATTTTTGTGTCGTAAACCGCGAGTACGAAGTTGGAATGCTCCACCAGATAGGTTCCGCAGAGCCGGTAGCTGTCCTGAGTCAGTTGTTTTTGGATATAATGGCTGTCCGTACACTTTTCCAGAATGTTAAAGTAGCGGTCCCGCAGACCCGGCGTCCATTTTGTTGCCTGTTCCTCATAGGGGACTGCGCAAAACAGCCTGATGGATTTCAGCTTGTCCATCAATGCAATAATTGCTTCCGCGCCCCACATCGGCGGGCCTGCTTCACAGCTTGTGAAAAAATCTGTGACACCGTTCTGATAAAGAATTAAGATCTGGCGGATCATTTCCAGCTTAATTTTGTGACAAAGGGCATCGTCTTCGTCGTAGCCGAATCGAAATCTCATGGGGTGCTGTCCGATTAACGCGCAGGACATGGTGGTCACAAAAATCATCCTCCTTTCTGTTTTACATCCTTTGCTTTGTTTTAATTGATTATATACCAATAATGTATAATTTCCGTGACTTAGTTACAAATAATCTGTGAATGAAAATGTTATTATTTTAGCAGTGTATAAAAAAGGCTCTTTCAGCTATGTGAAAGAGCCTTTTTAAGTAAAATTGTCACTCTGCGGAACGGTTACTGTTGTCAGCAGCAAGGGCGTATTTGCCTTGCTGCCGGCCAGCAGGAACGGAATGCTTCTCCGCATTTATGCCGGTATCCGTCCCGATACGGTGGAGCTTAAATCTGCCGGCCAGCTTTTTGAGTATTTGCGCCTGTCCGTCCAGCTCTTCGCTGGCCGCGGCGCTTTCCTCCGCCGTGGCGGAGTTGTTCTGCACGACCGCCGAAATCTGTTCCACACCAAGGGTAGTCTGGATGACCGCGTCTGCCTGTTGATTGGACGCCTTGGCAATTTTATTGACCAGAAGGGAGACATTGCGGGCTTTTGAAACAATTTCATTCAGGGACTGCGCTGTCTCGTCCGCAATTTGTGTGCCGTTATTTACCGCGTGAATCGCGTTTTCAATCAGAAGCGTTGTGTTTTTGGCCGCCTGGGCGCTCTTGCCGGCAAGATTCCTCACCTCATCCGCAACGACGGCGAACCCTTTGCCCGCGGCCCCGGCTCTGGCCGCTTCCACCGCGGCATTGAGCGCGAGGATATTGGTCTGGAACGCAATGTCGTCGATGGTCTTAATGATCTTGCCGATCTCGCCGGAAGTCCCCGAAATATCGTTCATTGCTTCGACAAGGCCGCTCATCTGCTGGTTGCCGCGCTCAATCTCCGCAACGGTTTCCAGCACCATTTTATCCGACTGCTGCGCGTTCTGCGCGTTTTGCCTGATCTGTCCGGAAATCTCGTTGATTGTGGCGGACAGCTCTTCAATTGAACTGGCCTGCTCAGTGCTCCCCTGGCTGAGCGTTTGCGCTCCGTCCGACACCTGTCCCGACCCGCTTGCAATCTGATCGGAAGTCAGGGTGATCTGGGACAGCGTGTCGTTCAGCGCCAGCAGAATCCGCTGCATGGAATCTTTAATCGGCGCGAAATCCCCCGCATAGTCGAGTTGGATTACGGACGTCATATCCCCTTCGGCCATCCTGCCGAGAACTTCGGAAATATTGGCGACATAGGAGCGCAGGTTGGCCACCATTTTCCGCATGCTTTCCGACAGGCTGCCCAGTTCGTCTTTTGACTGATAAGAGATGGCCACGTTCAAGTCGCCTTTTGCCATTTTATTTGCCGCCAGATCAATTTCACGTATCGGCTTTGTGATGCTGCGCACAATATAGAGGCATACCAGAATGATAAAAATCAGCGAAACCGCGGAGAGCAGCAACAGCAGGATAAATGCAAATTGCTGCATAGAGCTTCCCTGGGCATAAAAGCCGGATGCATCGTCGGCGCAATCCTGTTCAATCTGGCTGAGCAAATCCCTTGCGGAAATCAGAACCGGTTCATATTCCTGATTATAAGCCTTCATAGCCTCGTCATTTTGGTTATTTGCCGCAAGCTGAAAAATTCTCTCCCTGATTGGGGCGGCTTCGCCTGTCGTCGTGGTGAAATTTTCGATCAGCTGGTCATCACCGGTATAATTTTCTCTCAATACGGCGACTCCCTCATTTAGGCGATCGATGGCGGCCTGGCATCTGTCAATATAATCTTTGGTGGTTCCGGGGTCTGTGGACGTACAGGATTTGATCAGGTATTTTTCAGCTTCCTGTATGTTGGCACGCATTTGGATGGACTCTGTGGCCACGGTGTAGGGGCCATGATAGAATGTTGTAAAGTTCGAGGACAGGATGCCAATGCAGAAGAGCCCGGACAGTACGGAAGCTGCAAACAACAGGATTACGATTCCGAATGCGAGAAAAAGCTTTTTCCCAATCTTTAAATTTTTCATGTTCGCTCCTCTTTTCCAATTTCATAGTAGCCTTTCCGGCAGAGTCACATTCAGCATGTCCCACCCCTTGCTTTACGTTGAAAACGGGATTCAGAAATTTGTCAAATAAAAACTTTTTCAGATCGCATTTTATTTCAATCTATAGATTTTTTTAATTTTGGTAAAATTATACAGTTATTATTCTGCCAATATTATACCAGTTTTATCGACATTATTCAACAAAATTTTGGTAGATATTTGGAAAAATATTTTCAAAATAAGGTAAATAATAATAAATTGCGTTCATTATATTTTGAAATAGAATAAAAACCGAAAAAATTGATTGATTATAGAAAATAGATTTCTTTAGGAGGAATTTTATGAGAGTTATAGCCCTGACAATCCGGCTGTACGCGCCATGGGTGCACTCGCTGAAAGAAAAACGCATGGAGGTCAAAAGTCTGATTGCGAAACTCCAGAACAAATTCCATGTATCCGCTGCGGAAGTCGACGAACAGGATATTCATCAGACAATTGTCATCGGCATTGCGGCGGTTGCCGCCGGCCAGACGCAGGCGGACAGCATTGCCGATCATCTTTGCAATTACGTCGAGACGAATACCGAAGCGGAAATCGTATCCGTTCAGAGAGAGTTCTATTGACTGTTTTTGTTATGAAAAACGGAAGAATTTCTATAAAATTTTTTCATAACTCCTGCTTATTGGGGCATGATATCCTTGAGGTGATACTATGAAAGTAAAAGAAATCATGTCCAGAGATGTTGCCTGCTTAAGTTCCGAAGATTCCGTTGAGAAGGCCGCGCTGCTGATGAAGCAATACGATGTAGGTTCGATCCCTGTTTGCAGCCAGAAAAAAGTAGTCGGTATTATCACAGACAGGGACCTTGCGCTTAGGTGCGTCGCGGTGGGACAAAATACGAAACAGCAGAAGGTCAAAGATGTTATGAGCGCGAACCCGGTGATCGGATACCCTGATATGGATGTTCACGAGGCGGCCAATATCATGGGTTCGAGGCAGATTCGCAGGCTGCCCATTGTTGAAAACGACAGTTTGGTTGGCATCGTCGCCCTGGGCGATATCTCCATGGAGCCCGAGCTTCAGGATAATGCCGAGCAGGCGCTGAAAAATATTTCCCAGCCGAACGGTTTTCAGTAAAAACGGTATACAAGAAACAAAGACAGCAGACCGGAAACGGCCTGCTGTCTTTGTTTCTTGTGGGGGTTGTGTGACTTAATCACGGTATGTAATCCTGTCAGGCGCTATAATAAAAATGAAAATCAGAATTGATATAAATTTAACAAAACCGATTGCTGAAAGGTGGCTGCTTATTATGCGTAAGATACTCATTGTCGGCGGGGTTGCGGGCGGCGCCTCCGCGGCGGCGCGTATGCGCAGACTGGATGAACACGCGGAGATCATTCTGTTTGAACGGGGGGAGTATATTTCATTTGCCAACTGCGGGCTTCCTTATTATATCGGCGGGGAGATTACGGAGCGGTCGGCGCTGACTTTGCAGACCCCCGAGAGCTTCAACGCGCGTTTTCGGGTGGACGTGCGTGTGCAAAGCGAAGTATCGTCAATTGACCGCGCGGGCAAAACGGTCTTCGTTCGGAATCTGAAAACCGGAGAGGAATACACGGAAAGTTATGACAAGCTGATTTTATCCCCCGGCGCGTTGCCAGTGAAACCGGCAATTACGGGGGTGGACAGCGGCAGGGTTTTTACGCTGCGCAATATCCCGGATACCTACCGGATCAAGGGCTTTCTGGAAGAAAGCCATCCCAAAACCGCGGTCGTTGTGGGCGGCGGGTATATTGGTGTGGAGATGGCGGAAAATCTGGTACGCGCGGGCGTAAAGGTGACCATTGCTGAGTTTTCCGATCACCTGATTGCGCCGCTTGACTACGAGATGGCC
>JAEXAZ010000150.1 GCA_023394255.1 Bacillota bacterium
GTCGAACGAACAGAATGCCGGTTTAACCGGACCTATGGCGAAGTTGCGAAACTGGTCCGTGAAAAGTTGTATGCCGTGCACTTTGCGCAGTAGGATGTGGACGGAATGCTGACTGGTATTATCATCGGCACAGGCACAGCGCTGCTGGACGCCTTTCTGCTCTGGTACGGTATCCGCAGGGCCGCGGGACGGCGTGAGAGGGCTTCGGCCATTGTAATGTCTGTTTTTGCCGCACGGTATCTTCTGCTGGCCGCGGTGCTGGCCGTCGTCCTGACCGCGGGAAGGGGAAGCGTCAATGCGGTTGGCGTGATTCTGCCGATGATCGTGCAAAAGATGGTTTTGACAGTGCTTTCGCTGTTTCCAAAGCGGTAGACAAAAACAGCCGTTTCCGTTAGTTAACGGAAACGGCTGTTTTTAATAATCGATCATGACAAATTCCCCAAAATTACCGGGATCGGTCAGCGGACGGCTGAAATCCGCCGGATAAAAACTGCCCATATGGGGACGCGCTGAATTGTCGCACAGCTTGTAGAGATTGCCGCGAAAGGCCTGGTCTTTTGCGGCCACGAAATTGGGAAACAGGGTTTTCAGGGATTTAATGGGCAGAAAAATGTTGCCTCCCCAGTAAACGCCCTGAAGGTCCTCCCCCGTAAAATGATGGACGGCCGCGCCGTCAACCAGATTGCCGCCGGAAGGGGCAAAGCATTTCGCGGAGAAACGCCCGTCCGCATAAAGCTCCAGAAACAGGCAGGCCGACTCATACAGCGGCGTCAGGTTAAAAACCGCGGCCATCCGGCTTTCGGAAAGCGGAGCCGCCTCAAAAGCAAGCAGCTGAAGGTGCATGCCGTCTCCGGCAAAGCAGATACGGGCTTGCGAATAGGGCTTATAGTCCCGCTTTTCCAAAGGGAAATCGGTCAGCTTTGCGACGTGAAGCGTTTCATAATCCACCGCGCCCTGAAATAGTTTCACTTTAAATGCCATCATCAGCTTGCCTCCTGGTTCGGGTAATTGCCGTCGGGGCTGTAAAAAATATAGTTTTGGATGCCGTTGTCGGTCAGCGCCAAAATCTGGTCTTCCATATCTTGAGCGGTATAAGCCTTATTATGCGCGAATTGCCCTTCCGCTGTGTAACCCTGCAATATTGCGACCGCTTCTTTCCCGGAAAGACCGGGAGAAAGCGCCTTTAAAAGGGTATCCACCGTCTGGCGCGGGTTGAGCAGCGGCTCTGTCACAGTAAAGCTGTCCTGCGTAAATCCGTCGCCGAACTGTACCGGCATCGCATCAACCAGTACGGCACTGTTGGCCAGCGCGAGCGGGTTCTGGCCGCCGTAGTGGCTGTTTTCGGCGCCCAGGGCGGCAGGGCCGCCGGTATAGACCCAGAGTTTTCCGCCGGCTGCGGCGATGCGTTCCTCCGCGGAGTCGATAAATGCGGCAAGCACGTCAGACTTCGGCTGCGTCACGTTGCCGTAGCCGGCAAGGTTGAGGCTGTATCCGGAAGGAAAGCAGACATTGGCGTAAACAATTGTGGAAACCCCCATCCCGACGGCCTCTTCCGCGAGGCCGGTCACATAATTTTGAGCGGAAACGGAATATGGGTTCAGCCAGGGCTTGCCGCCGCGGGCCGGGTCGTCGTCGTTCCAGAGAATTTCGGTGTTTCCGTATTTGACGCCCGCGTCCTTGATTTTGGAGGCGGCCAGCGGATCCCTGAAAGCGCTGATGCGCCCAATAGGGAGGAACCCTTTCGCGGTTATTTTGCCGCAGACCGTGCTTAAATCATACGACTGCGGGGCAAGTGTGGCGTTTTCCACAAACGAGCGGTAGAGCACATTGCCCGTATCATCCTTCAAGTCGAAGTAGACGGCATTAAATTTGCCGGTATCAATTGAAGCGAGCGCCGCGTCCAAGCTGCCCGCATCGGCAAGGATGCCGGCGGGCAGATAGATACCGTGAAGCGTATCGGGGGAAGAAGGCTGATCGGGTTCGGCCGGTTCCTGCGCGGCAGCCTCATCGCTTTCCTCGGGCGGCTGGGACGACTCCGGCACTGAAGAGGGATCGGCAGGCTGAAACGCGCTTTGCGTCTGGCCCTCCAGATAGTCCATGACAGGGCCATAGGCACTCCACCCGATAAAACCTAAAATAAAGACGGCGGCACAGATGGAGATTATATGAAGTGCTCGGGAAGCCGGAGAGCGGCCTCCCCGGTAAATGCGGTTATAGCGTTTGACTTTGAACCCCTTTGCCATTGATACACCACCAATACAAAATTTCTGGGCCTGCCGGGCTGCGCCCGGTTCCGTCTATGAACAGGCATGTATGTCAGGTTTTGTCAGGTTGGAAGCTGATGTCCAATCAGCCCGTAAATCGCAAGGGAAAAGATGCCGATGTAAAGAAGCGTGATCGGAAGCCCGCGGAAGGAACGCGGCACATCCGAAAGAGCCAGTCTGCGCTTGCCCTCAAAAACCAGCAGAAACGCCAGCGTACAGCCGATCCCGGAGCCCAGCGCGAACCCCAGCGTTTTGACAAAGCCGTAGCTTTCGCTGAAAGCTATCAGCATGGAGCCGACGGCGGCGCTGTTAAAACTGGCGGAAAAGACGACCTGGCGCAGATAATAGTGAAGCCGCGGCAGATAGGCCCTTGTCAGCAAAAACAGCATTGCGAAGACAGCGCAAAGGCAGACCATCACCAACAGATAGCGCAGGTGCAGGCGGCCTTCCGATAAGGACTCCCATTCACGGAGCAGGTTGTTGAGCGGCCATGCCAGCAGGGAAGATACCAGAGTAACAAAACTCAGCGCCGCGCCGTACAACAGGATTTTCCGGGGGGAGGAAAGAGTCAGCGCGTTTTTGCTCGCCCCCAGCCCGCGGGTAAACACCGCGTTTTGCAGGACGATTGCCGTAAGCATAACAACCAAAAATTCTTGAATCACATTCATATACAGGCCTCCATACGGGAAGGTTCATTTTTACAAAGATGCGGTTCCTTCCGCATGACGACTGAGACGGCGGTAGGTCAGGCAGAGCCAAAAGCGTTTGATGAAACGGAATAAAGCGCTGAAAAAAGCGGTCAGGATAAAACCGGAAAACGCAACCTGCAAACCGGACAGCCGAACCGGCAGCTGCACGGAAATGCCCCAAAGCGTGCCGCTGCCGAAATATTCCCGCAGGGCGGCAATCAGGCAGAGCGCGAGGCAAAAGCCGGCACTGTAGGTAACGGCGTCCGTCAGAGCCATGATGGTGGGGGAGGAATTTTTCTCCGAATAGCGCAGGCATAACATCTGCAAAACCGAGTTGACGGCGACAATGGGGATATAGATGCCAAGCGAGTCGCCGATTTCCGGGGAAATCGGCTGTATCAGGGGAATCGAAGCGATCACAAGCGCCATGGCAAACAGTGAATAGACCATCATGGAAAGCCAACGGGGCAGGTATTTGCCCGTAAGGGAAGCCAAAAGCACGGTCGGAATCAGGACACAGGCAAAGATAATCGACAGCGCAACCGCATTTTTCAAATTTGTAGTGATCATGATGGCGAACGGCAGAGCCAGCCCCCTTACAAACACCGGGTTTTTGGAAAAAATCCCCTCAAGCCAGCGGCTATGCTTTTTGCGCTTTCTTAGCTTTTCTAACTTCAAGGTTTTTCCTCCTTATCATCCGGTGGATGGATTCATTGTAACGGTCGATGACCGGCGCAAAAACATTTGCAAACAATACCGCAAAACTCATGCTTTCCTCAAACCCGCCGAAATAGCGGAACAGCATCGTGATAATCCCTGTGAAAATCCCGTAAATAACAAGAGAGGAGTCCCGCTTGGGGCTGGTCGCCGGGTCGGTAATCATAAAGACCGCGCCGAACAGCAGCATCCCCGACATCATCTCGTAAAGCGGCGACTGAATGCCGTTTGTGCCAATGCGCGGGAACAGGAACGCCATGAAAGCGCAGGATGCCAGATAGGGGATAGGCAGCTGCCAGCGGACGGTCCGGCGGAAGAGCAGATAGATCAGGCAGGTAAGCAAAACCAGAATATTGGTGGCGCCCATGGGCCCAGGATAATTGCCCAGGATCATTTCCGTAATATCGTTTGTCGGGGTCCCTCCCAGCTTTAAAACAAAAGCGGGATTCTGGAACAGCTTGATAACGGTGTCTCCGTAAACGAAAGCCTGCAGTTTATAGGAAAAAGTCCCCGCGACGTCCAGCGCCGCAAAAGGCATCGGATACATGAATACCTGCAGCGGCCAGCAGATGGCGGCAAAGGAAAAGCCCGCGGCTGCCGGATTGAACACATTGTTTCCAGTTCCGCCAAACGGATGCTTCACAACAACGATTGCAAACAGCACGGCAGCGGCTACCACATAATAGGAAACCGTGGCGGGCATCGCCAGCGCGATGATCAGGCCCGTGATGACAGGCGAAAGGTCGCGGATATTCGCTTTTTTTCCGCGGAGGAAAGAACAGAGAACATCGCTGATTACCGCGACCGCAACGGAAAATCCGCAGACCGCCAGGGCGCGCAGCCCATAAAAAAGATAGGCCAGGGCGCAAAGCACCAGAAGCAGAATGACGACGTCCAGCATCAGCGTTGTGTTGGTATCCTGAAAACGGATGTGCGGGGCGGGCCGCTTGTCCAGCTTCATTTTGCATCCCCCCCATGATTGTCAGTATCGTTTTTATGCCATCCGTGCAGGCCGTCCCGTTCAGCGGCGGGTTCTTCCTCCGCCGGCGCGGGTTCTTCCGCCTGGGAAAGCACGGTCAATTCTTCCAGCCCGAGATCAGGCCCCTTTTCTTCAACCAACTGGGCAATGGCCTCATCCGCCTTTTTCAGCAGCGATTCCAATCCCCCCTGGGATTCGGGTTCCACTAAATCCTCGGCGGCTTCGCCGGTATCCGGCTCTTCCGCGGATTCTGAATTTTGCTCACCCGCAGTCTCTTCGGAACATTCCGGACGGTCATCGGCGCCGCCGGTCTGCGCGATTTCAAAAGCCGCCTCCGCGCCGTCCGCCACGGCTTCCGGAAGATTGGCGGAAACGCCGGCCATGACGGTTTCAGCTTCGCCGAAAGCTTGCGTGCTTTCCGTTTCCGGGTCTTGGGCCGGCTCTGCTTCTGCCGGAATGCGCATGCTTTCTTTCAGCGCCTGTTTCTCGGCCCGTTTTGCGGCGGTTTCCTCCCTGCGGCTGGCTTTTTCGGCAGCTTTCTCCGCCTTACGGGCATAATAGCTGTCCATATAGAGGTCAAACGCGTCCTTTTCCCGTTTTTTCTGAGCGACCGACGCCGCACGCATGAAACCGGTCATGCGCCGGAACTCCTGCGCGCTTTCGCGGATCGTTTCGCAAAGGTCCAGTTTGGCGGGGCACATATAGCTGCAGGTATTGCAGCCGATACACATCTGCGCATCCAGCTTCCGGAAATCCTGATAACGCTTCAGGCGGGCGCTGCGGTAAAGCAGATAAGGGTTCAGCCCTTCGGGACAGACATGCACGCATCGGGAGCACCCGATGCACTGAAAATCATACTCCTTAGCCTTGTCCCGGAAAGCGAGAACGGCACGCGTTACGGGGGTAACAACCGTACGTTCGGTATCAATGACACTGATGCCGGTCATGGAACCACCGATCACCACACGGGCGGGGTCATGAATCAGGCCGCAGCGTTCCAGTGTCTGGGCAATCGTCATCCCAAGAGAAATTTCCAGATTGGTGGGGTTGCCGACACAGTCTCCCGCCACTGTGATAAACGCGGTAGTCTGGGGCTTATTGAAATAGACTGCGCGCGCCAAAAAGATGAGCGCGCCCACACCGATCATTAAAGTGGAAGCATTGGCGGCAAACGTTTTGGATGCCTGGTACTCCGCGGGATAACGGCCCCGGATGCGCTGTACGCCGAACTCCTCTATTTTTTTGGGGATTTTCACCTCAAGATCCGTCAAATTTTTGTATACGGCGAAAAAAGCTTCCTGCGCGCCGCAGGCGCGCTGTGCCAGCCGGAGGCCTTCCGCGCAAAGCTGCTGATTTTGCAGCAGCGGATTCAGCTGGCTGGATATGTAAGGCTCATCGTCGATCGCATCCGCCACAAGGACTTGCGGCTTGCGGTGGCGCGCGGCTGCGAGCTTGTCCGCAAGCAGCCTGCCGTCCCGCTCGTCCACAATGCGGGCCTGCCTGGGAATGGATAACAGATCGTCGTGGGTCAGTTCGTCAAAGTTGGCCGGCGGCTTGCGGTCCATTGTGGCACCAAGCGTATCGGCATTGAAAAACTCCCGCAGCTCCCGGGAAAAAGCGGGTTCCTTCAGTTGCTGGAGCAAAATGCCTTTATATAAAAATCCTGCCATGGCAAACCTCCGATAATCAAAGAATCACAAAAATCATATAGTGGTAAAGTAGAACGAAGCTCTCTGAAAGCGAGGGGAAAACCGTAATGAAAATCAGACAGCTTAATCCGCGGCGTTATCAGGTTCTTCTGACGGGGGAAGAACTGCGGGAGAATTCTCTCACATTTGAGGGCATTGATTGTGCCGGGAGGGAAACGCAGGAACTTTTGCTTTCCCTGATGAAACAACTGGTCGCCAATGGGTTTCAGCCCACAGAAAAAGTATTCATTGAAGTATATCCCACAGAAGACGGCGGGTGTGTCATCTTTTTCTCCGCCCTGGACGCGCCTGCCCAGAAACGCTGGAAGGTTCTCCGGCATGTATCGTCCCCCGTTATTTATGCGTTTGACGATGTGGATGTACTGATCG
>JAEXAZ010000142.1 GCA_023394255.1 Bacillota bacterium
AATCAAGGGTGTTTATAAACAGGACGGGGACGAAGATCAGGTGGAGCTTTTTACCACCGGCTCTTATTATAAGCGCAACGGGCATTATTACATCGCTTATGACGAGTCCGAAGCCACCGGCTTTGAAGGCACCCACACAGTTCTTAAAGTGGAGGACAGCGACCGTGTCACCCTGCAGCGCACCGGCAGTTCAAAAAGCCAGCTGATCGTAGAGCGCGGTGTCCGCCACCAGTGCCATTATGACACCGGCTACGGCCCGATGATGATTGGCGTTTCCGGCGACCGCGTGGTTTCCACGCTCGGGGAACATGGCGGCCAGCTGGAATTTGCGTATTCGCTGGATGTCAACACCCTGCTTGCGAGTGAAAATTCCATTTATGTGAATGTGCGGGAGCAGCCCCAGTCATAATGGACGCAGCCGTCTGTCCGCCCGGAAAGAATCAAGAATGAATAATAGGATGTGTAAACGCATGACGAACCCCGTTTCTGAAGCCAAAAATTCGATTGCCGCCCTTGTAACCGCGGCGTTCGAGCAGTCCGTTGCTTCCGGCGCGCTGCCGGAATGCGGCGGGCTTCCCGCTTTCGTGGTGGAAATCCCCGCGGATACCAGCCACGGCGACTTTGCGACCAACGCCGCAATGGTTTCCGCGCGCGCTTTCCGCTGCGCCCCCAGGAAAGTGGCGGAGGCCCTCTGCGCAAACCTGCGCCTGGACGGCACCGCTTTTGACCGCGCGGAAATCGCGGGCCCCGGATTCATCAACTTTTTTCTGTCCGCCAAATGGTTTGCGGGCGTGGTCCGTTCCATTCTGGAGGAGGGCGATTCCTATGGCCGCACCGGTTACGGCCGCGGTGAGAAGGTGCAGGTGGAATTTGTCTCCGCGAACCCTACCGGCCCGATGCATATGGGGAACGCCCGCGGCGGCGCGATCGGCGACTGTCTGGCCGCAGTGCTTGACTGGTCGGGCCATGCGGTAACACGCGAATTCTATATCAACGACGCCGGCAACCAGGTGGAAAAGTTCGGGAAATCCCTGGAGGCGCGCTATTTGCAGATCTATCTGGGGGAGGACGCCGTGGAATTTCCCGAGGACGGCTACCATGGCGCGGATATTCTGGAACGCGCGCGTGAGTTTGCCGGGCTGCACGGCGACGGCTATCTGAACGCGGACGGCGAAGCCCGCAAAAAAGCGCTGGTGGAGTTCGCCATGCCCAGAAACATTGAAAAGCTGAAAGCGGACCTTGCCAGCTACCGCATCCAGTATGACGTCTGGTTCCCCGAAAGCACGCTGCACAACGGTGCGGTGGACGAGGCAATCCGCAAACTGACCGAACGCGGCATGACCTATGAAAAGGAAGGCGCGCTGTGGTATAAGGCAACCGAAAACGGCGGCGAGAAGGACGAGGTTCTGATTCGTGCCAACGGTTTCCCGACCTATTTCGCGGCGGATATCGCCTATCATTATAATAAGTTCGCGGTGCGCGGATTCGACCGTGTCATCAACGTATGGGGCGCGGACCATCACGGCCACGTCGCCCGCCTCAAGGGCGCCATGGATGCCATCGGCCTCGACGGGAACAGGCTGGATATTGTCCTGATGCAGCTTGTGCGCCTGATGAAGGACGGGCAGCCCTACAAAATGTCAAAGCGCACCGGAAAGGCGATTTCGCTGACCGACCTGCTCGAAGACGTGCCGGTGGACGCCGCGCGGTTCTTCTTCAATATGCGCGAACCGAATTCCACGCTTGATTTCGACCTCGACCTGGCGGTAGAGCAGTCCTCCCAGAACCCGGTTTACTATGTGCAGTACGCCCACGCGCGCATCTGCACGCTGCTGCGCAAGCAGGAGGAAGCCGGTATCCGGCCGCGTCCCTGCACCGAGGAGGAGCTGTGTTCGATGAATTCCTCCGCCGAAATCGAGCTGGCGCGCACCCTCGCGCGGTTCCCGCAGGAGATCATCGACGCCGCGCGGAATTATGATCCCGCAAGGCTGACCAAATATGCGATCGAAACCGCGACCGGATTCCACAAATACTACGATTCCTGCCGCATCAAGGGTGAAGCGGAACCGCTGATGCAGGCCAGGATGAACCTGTGCCTCGCGACAAAAGCCGTCCTGCACAACGTGCTGACGCTGCTGAAAATCTCGGTTCCGGAATCCATGTGACCGGTATTCACAAATTATAACATAAAGAAAAGGATTGGTGTCATTAGCATGAACGAAACAGGCCGATTACGACTGCCGCTGCTTTTGGACGGCGCGACAGGCACCGAGTACATGAAAGCAGGGATGCCTTCCGGGATCTGTGTGGAACAATGGGCCGGCGAACACCCCGAAATCGTCCGCGATGTGGTTTGCCGTTACGCCGACGCGGGCAGTGACGTTGTCTACGCCCCCACCTTTCTCGCCAACGCCGGCAACCTGAAAATGTACGGCCTCAGCGAACAGGCAGCGGAACTGAATGGAAAAATCGTCGGGATCGTTAAGGAGAGCCTCGCCGGCCGCAACGTCAAAATCGCGGGCGATATGTCCACCACCGGGCTGATGTGCGAGCCGTTCGGCGACACGGAGTTTGTCCATATCGTCGGCATCTATGCCGAGCAGGCCTCCGCCCTTGCGGAAGCGGGCGTGGACCTGCTCGTGATCGAAACGATGAGCTCGCTTACGGAATGCCGGGCGGCAGTGGTTGCGGCGAGACAGACAGGCCTGCCGGTTTTTCTGACGATGACCGTCGACAAGGAGGGCCGCACCATGTGGGGCGACGATATCCTTGCCTCGCTGGTGATCCTGCAGGACATGGGGATTGCCGCTTTCGGCATGAACTGTTCGGAAGGCCCGGATGACATGATTCCGATTTTTGAGCGTATCGCGCCCTATGCGAAAATCCCGCTGATTGCGAAGCCCAATGCGGGCAGCCCCGCACTGACGCCGGTCCAGTTCAGCGACCGTTGCGTCGCTTTGCTGCGGCAGGGCGTCTCCATCATCGGGGGGTGCTGCGGAACCGATCCGGACTACATCTCCGCTCTGCGGCACGTGCTGGACAGTTTTGACATCGACCGCATACACATCCCGCCCGCCGATTACAAAATCATCGCCGCCGCCCGCAGTGTTTATTATCTGGATGACGATTTGGAGTATTCGGAGCCGATTCGCTGCGAAGTAGATATGGCGGACGCCCTGCTGGAGGTATCCGGCCAGAGTTGTGACGCAGTTCTGATCCACCTTGATACGCCGGACGACGGCTACCGGTTTTCCCTGAACGCGCATATGGTTGACAAGCCGGTGGCGTTTGAATCGGAATCGGTGGAAGCGCTGGAAAACGCGCTGCTGCATTATCACGGAAAGGCGCTGGTTGTGTCCACTTCCTGTGAACTCAGCCATGAGCTGCTTGAAGAAATCGCCTCCCGCTATGGCGCTATCGTCATGTGACGCCGCGGTGACAGAAAAGAGAGGATCGCCAAATGGATTTACAGGCTTTTTTCACGATGTCTTACGGCCTTTATGTTGTCAGCTCCGTTTTTGGCGGAAAGCAAAACGGCTGTATCGTCAATACCGTCACGCAGGTTACCGCGGAACCGCCAAAAGTATCGGTGGCAGTCCATAAGCAGAATCTTACCGCCGAGCTGATTGAAAAATCCGGCGTATTCAACGCCGTCCCGCTCACGGAAGACGCCACCATGCAGCTGATCGGCCTGTTCGGGTTCCGGGAGGGGCGCGGCATGGAAAAATACGCGGATATTCCGTTTGGCACCGACTGCAACGGCATCTGCTACCCCACCCAGTCGTCGGCGGCGCTGTTTTCCTGCAAGGTGATTGACCGCCTCGACCTTGGCACACACCTGCTCTTTCTCGGGGAAACGGTTGAAGCAAGGCGGCTGTCCGATCTGCCGGTCATGACCTATGCCTATTACCATGCGGTGAAAAAAGGCAAAACGCCTCCGAAGGCCTCTTCTTATATTCCAATATCGAAATAGAAAGGCTGCCCGGCCAAAGCGCGGCCTGAGATACAGAAAAACTCCCCGGAAGACGATTGCCGTCTTTCGGGGAGTTTCATTTTGTCTTTACGCGTCAGGTCAGATTTTCAGCTTTTCCGGGGTATACCGTTTGAGCGCATCCTCGTTATAGGTAATATCCGCCAGTGCGTCCGCCCACTCATCCAGCTTGCTGTTAAACGCATCGTTCCTCAGCAGGGAAATCAGCGAGGATTTACGGGAGGTGAAATCGGCCTCGTTCTCGGTGACATCGTACCGGACAAACAGGTAGATACTGCTTTCGGTTTCCACACGGGTCGGCTCGCCGATTTTCGCATTGAAGATCGCCTCGGTCACCTGTTCGTCATAAGAAGGCTGGTCACGGCTGACAAAAGTATACGACGTACCGGGCTCCGGCTTGGTGACAGACGACGGATCGCTGGCAACCTCCTTGCGGGCCTCAAAAGCAAGGTCCTCCATATTCCCGCCGTCTTTGGCCAGCTTCTCATATTTATCGATGAGTTCGCGGGCCTTTTTGGTATCCTCTTCCTTTTGGGCCGGATCTTCCGAGGAACTGAAGTTGATCGGAATCATAATGATCTTCGCGAAGTCGTTGGCGAATTTTTCCTTGAGCTCCGTCTCGGGGACTTCCTCGCTTCCGCCTTCCCCGTAAATCGCCATAAAGATCTGGGATTTTTTGGCGTCGTTCGCAAACAGTTTTGCATAAGAGTCTTTCGAAATCCCGTTTTCCTGATAGGCCTCGCCGATGTACTGCCAGTAAGATTCCACATTCTGGGAGATCGCCGCACTGGTCGCCTCGTCCAGGCTCAGGCCCATTTCGTCGAATTTCTTTTCAACGGCAAGATATTGGCTGAGCGATTTCTTCGCTTCCCCGGAGATCTTCTGGGAAACGGACACGCCGTCCACCTGCTCCTTCAGGGGGTTTTTCACATCCTGCGCAACATTTGCGGTTTCCGTATAGTATGCGTTCATCAGTCCCCCGATGTAAACTCCGGCCGGAACTGTCATTTCACCGGATTTGGCAACCCACGAGGTGCCGCCGCCCACTGTACACGCGCCAAGACCGGCAGCCATGACCAAAGCAAGAACCGCGGACAGAGACTTTTTCGCAAAACCCATCTTTATCGTCCTCCTGTATGGGGTAATTAACATACTTGAATATTATACAACCTCTTTTGAAAAAAGTCCATAAGAAATTGTAAACAATCACGTCCGCAGGCTTTTACGAAGCGGCTCCGCCCATGGCCGCGAGCGCTTCCCGGATGGTCGCGAGCGGCTCCGTGTCCTTCGGGATTTTGACCGAAATATACGGCCGCGCGCCGGCGCTTACCATGACGCGCCCGCGCAGCCTGACCGCAAGGTTGCCCGCGCGCGCCATGTCCATGGTTTCAGGATACAGCAAAACGCTGTCCCCCCGCTGGGAAATTTCCGCGATGCCCATCAGCGAAGCCGTATTGCGTACCAGCGCCACATCCACAAGCCCTTTGACCGCCTCGGGCGGCTCCCCGAAACGGTCGATCAGTTCGTCCGTCAGGTCCATCGCGTCATCCTGGTTCTGGATTGCCGCAATCTTCTTATAGATATCGATGCGCTGCGCCAGATTATCAATATAATCTTCCGGTATATGGGCGCCCACGCGCACATCCACCATGCATTCGGCAGCTTGCTTTTCCGCCGCCTCGCCGCGCTGCTCGGCAACCGCTTCCGACAGCATTTTGAGATACATGTCATAGCCGACCGCCTCCATATGCCCATGCTGCTGGGAGCCGAGGATGTTGCCCGCGCCGCGTATTTCAAGGTCGCGCATCGCGATACGGAAACCGGAGCCGAAGGAGGTAAACTCCCGGATGGCGGCAAGGCGTTTGGTGGCAATATCGGAAAGCTGCTTATCTTTTTTAAACGTCAGGTAGGCAAACGCCCTCCTGTTGGAGCGCCCGACCCGCCCGCGCAGCTGATAAAGCTGGGAAAGCCCCATATGGTCGGCGTCGTCGATGATCAGCGTATTGCAGTTCGGGACGTCGACGCCTGTTTCAATGATCGTGGTGCAGACGAGGATATCCACCTCGTAATCCAGCAGCTGCTGCCAGACACGGGAGAGCTGCTCTTCCGTCATTTTTCCGTGGGCGGTCACAATCCGCGCATCGGGCAGCATCTGTTTGATTTTATACGCGCAGTTGTCGATGCTTTCCACGCGGTTATACAGGTAAAACGCCTGCCCGCCGCGCCGCAGCTCGCGTTCCAGCGCCTGCGTAATCACGCCCCAGTCATGTTCCATCACATAAGTCTGGACAGGGTGGCGGTCCTGCGGCGCTTCTTCGATCACCGACATGTCGCGGATTCCGCTCATCGCCATATTCAGCGTGCGCGGAATCGGCGTGGCGGACAGGGTCAGCACATCCACGGTGGCGCGCATCTCCTTGAACTTTTCCTTATGCCGTACGCCGAACCGCTGCTCCTCGTCGATGATGCAGAGCCCGAGGTCTTTGAATTTCACATCGTTCTGTACCAGCCGGTGGGTTCCAATCACAATATCGATTTCCCCGCGGCGCAGCTCATCCAGCACCTGCCTCTGCTCCTTCGGCGAACGAAAACGGGACAGCAGGTCGACCTTGACCGGAAACCCTTCCATCCGCTTGCGGATGGTCTGGTAATGCTGCCATGCAAGAATCGTCGTGGGCACAAGAATCGCGCACTGCTTGCCGTCCATCACGCACTTGAATGCCGCGCGCACCGCCACTTCGGTCTTTCCGAAGCCCACATCGCCGCAAAGCAGCCTGTCCATAGGGGTCTCGCGTTCCATATCCGCCTTGATTTCCTCAATACAGCGAAGCTGATCGTCCGTCTCGTCATAGGCGAACCGGCGTTCAAAATCATTCTGCCAGTCGGTATCAGACGAAAACGCATACCCTTTGACCTGCATGCGTTTGGCATACAGCTGGGTGAGTTCCTTCGCCATGTCCTGCACGGCTTTGCGGACCCGCTGGCGCGTTTTCTGCCACTCGACGGAATTGAGCTTATTGAGCCTTACCGAGGTATCCTCGCGCACCCCGATATATTTGCTGACCAGATCCAGCTGGGTGACCGGCACAAACAGCGTATCGGTCCCCGCATACCGGATGCGGATGTAATCTTTCGTGACCCCCTGGATATCGCGCTTGACTATTCCCTCAAACACGCCGATCCCATGCGCCACATGGACGACATAGTCCCCCGGGACAAGGTCGCTGATGTCCCGGAGTTTTTTGCCCTCCTTGGGCCTCGGCCTGCGCTTGGCGCTCTGGGTGACCGTCCTTGCCTGCGAAATCAGCGCGAGTTTAAGCGCGGGATATTCCATGCCCGCGCTCATGCTGCTCCCGATGACATAGACCGCGCCGGGCAGGCGCTGCCCGATTTTATCGCTTTCCGCGGCGTTAATATGTTCTCTGCGCAGGTCTTCCACAATCGCCGACGCACTGCGCTTCGTCCCCGCGAACACCACCACGCAGTACCCGTTTTGCAGATAGGCGCGGATATCCTCCAGCAGGAGGGAGAATTCCCCGCTCCACGAGGAAAGCTGGACCGCATTGATGTTCACCATATCGCGCAGCGGGATATCCCCCACCGACCGGGCAAAGGTATCCAGCAGGACGGTACAGGCTTTGGCCGCCCGGGACTGCAGATCCACAAAATCCCCGGCAAACCGGTCACAGCCTTTAAACAGGATACCCTCCTCGAGCAGCAGCTTGATATCCTCGCTGTTCTGTACCTGGACAGCTTTCAGCGCTTCGCGGCAGTTTCCCGCGTCACAGAGATAAAAAACGCCGTCCGTCACATAATCGAAGATCAGCGCCGGTTCCGGATAGAGCAGCGGCATCCACCGGTCGAGGCTCTGCGGCATGACGCCGCCCTCTATTTTTTCAATTTCCGCCGTCAGCTTTTCCTTGGCCAGTTTCCCCTGCGTTCCGCGCAGGGACGCCATCGCCGCCCGGAGCAGCTTCACCAGTTTTTGCGGGCTGTCCGCAACAACCTCGGCCGCCGGCGTGATGGCAACGGACTTTACCGTATCCTCACGGCGCTGGGTGTCGAGCTTAAAAGTGGAGATCGTATCGATTTCGTCCCCCCAGAATTCCACGCGGAACGGGTTGGGCATATGAGGCGGGAAAAAATCCAGAATCCCCCCGCGCTGCGCAAACTGGCACACGCCGTCCACCTGGTCGCACCTGGTATAGCCCGCACCGACCAGAAAGCCGACCAGTTCCGCCATATCATAGGACTCCCCGGCTTTCAGGGTGCGGGTACGCGCGGAAAGGACAGCGGGCGGCATGGTATGCTGCAGCGCCGCCGCCGCGGACGCCACCACAATTTTTACGCTGCCCGACACAAGCCTCCCGAGCACATTCAGCCGGGCATGTTCGTATTCTCTGGATACGCCCTCCACTTCATGGAACGTCGGCTCCCTGAACGGAAACAAAACCGCCGTCCCTTCGCCCGCCATAATGTTGATGTCTTCACAGATACGCATGGCGTTCGCCTCGTCCTGCACCAGCACCAGACCCCGTTTTTCAAGCAGCCGTGTGACGGAAACAATCACATGCGCTTTATGCACACCGGAAAGCCCCGTTGCCAAAACCGGGGTCTCCTGTCTTTCCACCGCTCCCATGATGCGCCGAAACTCGGGCAATCCCGTCAGAAGCTGTTCTATTCCCTCCATGCGGTTTTCCTTTCTGCAGCCAATGTGTAAATTAGTTGTACCGGTTCATGGCCTGGTCGGTCTTGCCCTCGACAATCATGGCCGCGGCGTCGGCAGCCGCCTCAAACATGCGGTCCAGCGTCTCGGTGTCCTCTTTGCGGAACTTTCCGAGCACCCACGCCGCAAGATCGTAATCGGGATGCGGCTTCTTTCCCACACCGAGTTTGATGCGCGGGAAGGTGTCCTTCCCGGTCAGATAAATGATGCTTTTGATGCCGTTATGCCCGCCGTCACTGCCCTGCCTGCGGATGCGCACCCGCCCGACATCCAGGCTGACGTCGTCAAACAGGACCAGCACCCGTTCCGCAGGAACCTTGTGGAACCGCATTGCCTCGCGGACGGCTTCGCCGGAATTGTTCATGAAGGTGGACGGCTTCATCAGCAGGACGCGGTGGGAGCCGATCATGGCGTCCGCGCAAAGGGATTTGAATTTCAGGCGGTCAATTTTAACGCCCAGCTTTTCCGCAAGCGTGTCCACCGCCAAAAAACCGGCATTGTGCCGGGTATTTTCATACTTATGCCCCGGATTTCCAAGGCCTGCAATGAGAAACTCCACCGGACCCGTGGGTGCGGGCGCGGCAGATCTGGAACGAAACAAGGAAAACATATGGTCTCTCTCCCCGCAGCAAAGGACGGGATATGGAGCATACCCCGTCTTTGTCTGGTATTTTTCATCTTAGTCTGCATTGGATGCGTTATGAGCCGAAATCTGCCGGTCTCACTTTTTTCCGCTTTTAAAATTAATATTTTTTGCGGCCCATTCTTCCCTGACCTGTTGGCGGACCCGGCCGATGGCAAGCGCGCCCGCGGGCACATCTTCATCCACGGTGGTTCCGGCGGCGGTATAGGCCCCCTCCCCAATTTGGACCGGAGGGATAATATTTGTGTTGCATCCGATAAACGCCCGGTCACCGATGACTGTGCGGTATTTATGGAGGCCGTCATAATTTGCGGTGACCACGCCGCAGCCGAAGTTGCACTGGCTTCCCACATCGCTGTCGCCGATATAGGTCAGATGCGCGACGGAGGTTTTATCCCCGATCGTGGAATTTTTCACCTCCACAAAATCGCCGATCTTCACGCCGTTGCCCAGCCTGGTATCCGGCCTCATCTGTGCAAACGGGCCGATGGTGCTGTTTTCGCCCACGGAAGCGTCGGTCATATAGCTGGCGTTTACACGGGTGCCGTTGCCGACAGTGGAATCCACTAAATAAGAATTCGGGCCGATGACGCAGTGGGCGCCGATTTTGGTATCGCCCAGGAGAATGGTGCCCGGCAGGATCAGGGTATCGTGCCCGATTGTAACCCCTTTTCCGATCATAACCCCGTCGTCGCAGGGGATATCCACGCCCTCGTCCAGATGACGGTCAATCTCCCTTTGGCGGGCAATTTCATTCAATGTTTTCAGTGCCCTGCGGTCATTGGCCCCCAGTGTGACGTCGCTGTCCGGCGCGGAGTAACCTCCCGCACGCAGGCCGTCCGCCAGTGCGATGCCCAGCACATCGGTCAGGTAATATTCCCCCTGCGCGTTATCGGCTGTAATCCGCTCGAGGGCATCCGCAAGAAACGCGGCGTCAAACCAGTAGGCGCCAGAATTGATCTCGGTAATTTTTTTTTGTTCCGCGTCCGCGTCCTTTTCCTCAACAATGCCCGTCACCGCGCCCGCGCTGTCGCGCAGAATGCGGCCGTACCCCGAAGGCGCGGCGATACGCGCCGTTACGACGGTAACGGCGTTTTGCTCTTCCCGGTGCTGCCGGTAGGCGGCATTGATCGTTTGTGCGTCTATGAACGGCGAATCCCCATTGAGCACTACCACGTCGCCGCCTTTGGCAAGCGCCTCGGCCGCCATCCGGACGGCATGCCCCGTGCCCCTGCGCTGTGTCTGCCGGTAAAAGGCACATGCCGGCGAAACCGCCTGCCGGAGCAGTTCGCCCTGATCGCCTTCCACAATGCAGATTTCCTCCACGCCCGCAGCGCGGCAGGCATCCTCCACCCAGCGGATCATCGGCTTGAAAAGCACCTCGCAAAGAACCTTGGGCCGGTCGGATTTCATGCGTTTCCCGTCGCCCGCGGCGAGAATCACCGCAAAACGGCGTCTGTCCCCTGTTGTCAAAGGCTCCGCCCCTTTTCTGATAATTTGTCTGTCACTCTATATTATGTCAACTTTTTGCCGGGTTTGCAAGTGAAGCTGTATGGAAATTGAAAATTATACCAAAATTAATTTACAGAAGTGCTAGAAAAGCATGCACTTGTTTGCTATAATATTTGGTAGTTAACTCCATTGTTGCGGCATCTGCTTGGAACCGGATGCCAGTTGCAGACAGTTAACAAAAAATTGGAGGTAGATCAAAGTGGGTAAGAAGTTTGTTTACATGTTTTCGGAGGGCAGCGGCAAGATGCGTGAGCTCCTCGGCGGCAAGGGTGCGAACCTTGCTGAAATGACGGGCCTTGGAATGCCCGTCCCGCAGGGCTTCACCGTTACAACCGAAGCCTGCACCCAGTATTACACGGACGGCCGCCAGATCAACAGTGATATTCAGGCGGAAATTTATAAGTATCTGGGCAAAATGGAAGAACTCTGCAAAAAGAAATTTGCCGATCCCAAAAATCCGCTGCTGGTTTCCGTGCGTTCCGGCGCGCGCGCATCCATGCCGGGCATGATGGACACCATCCTGAACCTGGGACTGAACGACGAGGTTGTGGAAGGATTCGCGGAATTTACGGGCAACCCCCGGTTTGCGTATGACTCCTACCGCCGTTTCATCCAGATGTTCTCCGACGTGGTAATGGAGCTGCCCAAGCCCGAGTTCGAGAAGATCATCGACGCTGTGAAAGCGGAAAAAGGCGTGAAGCAGGACATCGAGCTGAATGAAAACGACATGAAAGAGCTCGTCCGCCGCTTCAAAGCATTTTACAAAGAGAAAAAAGGCATCGATTTTCCGAGCGACCCAAAGGTCCAGCTGATGGAAGCTGTCAAAGCGGTTTTCCGTTCATGGGACAACCCCCGCGCCAATGTTTACCGCCGCATGAACGAAATCCCTTATGACTGGGGTACGGCGGTCAATGTGCAGGAAATGGTTTTCGGCAATTCCGGCGACCGTTCCGGCACCGGCGTTGCGTTCACCCGCAACCCCGCGACCGGCGAAAAAGCGCTGTTCGGCGAATACCTGATCAACGCGCAGGGCGAGGATGTTGTGGCCGGTGTGCGCACCCCGTCCCCCATCAAGCATCTGAAAGAAGATATGCCCGAGGTTTATGACCAGTTCGCCGCGATTGCGGACCGCCTGGAAAAGCACTACCGCGATATGCAGGACATGGAGTTCACCATTGAAAACGGCAAGCTGTTCATGCTCCAGACCCGCAACGGCAAGCGTACCGCCGCCGCCGCGCTGAAGGTTGCGGTTGACCTTGTGGACGAAGGGATGATTACCGAACGCGAGGCTGTTTTGCGCGTGGAGCCCAAGCAGCTTGACGCCCTGCTCCATCCGCAGTTCGATGCCGCCGCCCTGAAATCCGCCAAACTGATCGGCAAGGGCCTCGCCGCTTCCCCGGGCGCCGCGTGCGGCAAAGCGGTCTTTTCCGCCGAAGATGCCAAGGAATGGGCCGACCGCGGTGAAAAAGTGGTGCTGGTGCGCCGCGAAACCTCGCCTGAGGACATTGAAGGCATGGCTGTCGCACAGGGTATCCTGACCGTACGCGGCGGCATGACCTCCCACGCCGCCGTAGTTGCGCGCGGCATGGGCACCTGCTGTGTATCCGGGTGCGGAGAAATTGAAGTCGACTACGATGCCAAACAGTTTACCCTTGGCGGCATGACTGTCAGCGAAGGGGATTATATCTCCATCGACGGCACCACAGGATGCATCTATGGGCAGGCGATTCCGACCGTTGCCGCCGCCATCTCCGGCAATTTCGGCCGTTTCATGGGCTGGGCCGACGGTGTGCGCAAGCTGAAGGTCTACACCAACGCCGATACCCCGCGCGACGCAAAACAGGGCCGTTCTTTCGGCGCGGAAGGCATCGGCCTCTGCCGCACCGAGCACATGTTCTTTGAGGGCGAACGCATCAAGGCCATGCGTGAGATGATTGTCGCCGAAACCACAGAGGAGCGCAAAAAAGCGCTGGCGAAGATCATGCCGTATCAGCAGGGCGACTTCGAGGGCCTCTATGAAGCAATGGAAGGCTGCCCGGTTGTCATCCGGTTCCTTGACCCGCCGCTTCACGAATTCCTGCCTACCAAAGAGGAGGACATTCAGGAAATTGCTTCGGAGCTGGGCATTACCGTCCAACGCCTGAAGGCAGTCATCGAGAGCCTGCATGAGTTCAACCCGATGATGGGGCACCGCGGCTGCCGCCTTGCGGTATCCTATCCTGAAATCGCCGAAATGCAGACTGCCGCGGTCATCAACGCGGCGATCAATGTGACCAAAAAAGGCCCGTACAAGATTACCCCGCAGATCATGATTCCGCTGGTCGGCGAAGTCAAAGAGCTGAAATTCGTCAAAGACGTGGTTGTGGCAACCGCAGACCGGCTGATTAAGGAATCCGGCGTCGACATGACCTATGAAGTGGGCACCATGATCGAGATTCCGCGCGCGGCACTGACCGCCGACGAAATCGCCAAGGAAGCCCAGTTCTTCAGCTTCGGCACCAACGACCTGACCCAGATGACCTTCGGCTTCAGCCGCGACGACGCGGGCAAATTCCTCGGCTACTATTATGAGAACAAGATTTATGAATCCGACCCGTTCGCGCACCTCGACCAGAACGGCGTTGGCAAACTGGTGGAAATGGCCGCGAAACTGGGCCGTGAAACCCGTCCGGACATCCACCTCGGCATCTGCGGCGAACACGGCGGCGACCCGACCTCCGTGGAATTCTGCCACAGAACCGGGCTCGATTACGTCTCCTGCTCGCCGTTCCGCGTGCCGATCGCGCGCCTCGCGGCAGCACAGGCGGCAATCAAATATGACCGCTGACCGCTTCCTTTTATAGATTTTTATTCAAATTGCTTCGGCGGAATCCTCCGCCGAAGCAATTTTTTGGGATGTCCGCGCTTCGCGGGCATTTTTTTGCAGCTTTCGGCGTTTTCCCTTGAATGCGTTTCCCTTTTCCGATATAATAGGGATGCACATCCGCATTGGCGTTTATTGACGTCTCTGCTGAAATTAGCTGGCTATTTTTGGGAGAACTGTATGAAAAAGCTATTCCACGCCGTTTATGTCTATCTGCGCCAGACCGACCTTTGGCTCTGGACACTTTGTCTTGTGCTTTCCGGAATCGGCCTGGTGATGCTTGCCGGCATTTCCTATTCAGAATTGATCAGCAAAGTCGGGCCCCGCAAGGTGCTCATTCAGTTTGCCGCCACCGGCATTGGCTGCGTTGCGGCACTCATTTTGTCCAAATTCGATTATCATACGCTCACCAAACTCTGGAAACTGCATGTCCCGGCCGCATATTTCCTGGTCCTGCTGACTTTCTTTATCGGGCATGGCACCGCGATGCGCCAGAACGACAAGTCCTGGTTCTATATTCCCGGAACCAGCGTTACCGTCCAGCCCACAGAATTTTTAAAAATTTCGTTCATCTTGATTTTGGCCTATCACCTTTCCATCCTGCATGACCAGATCAACCGCCCGCAAAATCTGCTGGCAATCTGCGCCCATGGCGCGGCGCCGGTGCTTTTGATTCATTTTCAGGGCGACGACGGTACTGCGATCGTATTTGCCGGCATTTTCGTCTGCATGGTATTTGCCGCAGGGCTGGACTGGAAATATATCGCGTCCGCCGTCGGTTCTCTGGTCGTCCTTGCTCCGGCTGTCTGGTTCTTCATCCTGAATCCGGACCAGAAGCAGCGCATCCGGATTCTTTTCCGGCCGGAAATGCAGGACAAGCTTGGGGATTATTACCAGCAGTATCAGGCCAAACTCGCAATCGGGTCCGGGCAGATCTGGGGCAAGGGGATCTTTGTGGACACGCATACGCCGGTTCCCGAAGCGCATAACGACTTTATTTTTGCGTTTATCGGCGAATCCCTGGGGTTTGTGGGCTGCCTTGCGGTCATCGTCATCCTGATCCTGCTGTGCACCAGGCTGCTGTCCTGCGCACAGCATGCGCAGGATATGGAAGGCCGCCTGATCTGCGTCGGCATTTTCGCGATGGTGTCTGTGCAGGCGATTATCAATATCGGCATGTGCCTTTCCCTGCTTCCGGTCATCGGCATTACGCTTCCGCTCGTTTCCAACGGAGGCACTTCGGTGCTTTCAACCTACATGAGCATCGGCCTGGCACTGTCTGTACATATGCATACTACCAAAAATCTATTCAGCGAATAAAACGGAGGGTTTCATGAATGCTAAGTGATATCGAAATTGCACAGTCCGCACATATGCTCCCAATCGGCGAGATCGCGGGCCGTCTGGGGATTTTGCCCGAGGAACTGGAGCCATACGGCAGATATAAGGCAAAACTCTCGGAGGCAGTCTATTCGCGGCTGGACAGCCGTCCCGACGGAAAACTGGTCCTCGTTACCGCCATCAACCCCACGCCGGCCGGTGAGGGGAAAACCACTACCACGGTAGGGCTCGGCGAAGCGATGGAGAAGATCGGGAAACGTGCCGTGATCGCGCTGCGCGAACCGTCCCTCGGCCCCGTATTCGGCATCAAGGGCGGCGCAGCCGGAGGAGGATATGCGCAGGTCGTGCCCATGGAGGATATTAACCTGCATTTTACCGGCGACATGCACGCCATTACCGCCGCGAACAATCTTCTCTGCGCTATCTTGGACAACCATCTCCAGCAGGGCAACAGATTGGAAATCGATCCGCGCCGCATTTTGTTCACCCGCTGTCTGGATATGAACGACCGCGCGCTGCGCAATGTCATCGTCGGGCTTGGCGGAAAAATCAACGGCATGCCGCGGGAAGACCATTTTATGATCACCGTAGCCTCGGAAGTGATGGCTATTCTCTGCCTCGCCGCTGATCTGGATGACCTGAAAAAACGTTTGGGAGATATTCTGGTTGCCTATACTTTTGGTAATACTCCCGTCTATGCGCGTGACCTGCAGGCGCAGGGCGCAATGGCGGCTCTTTTGAAAGACGCAATCAAGCCTAATCTGGTGCAGACGCTGGAAAATACGCCGGCTTTGATGCATGGCGGGCCGTTTGCCAATATCGCGCATGGCTGCAACTCCATCCGCGCCACCAAGCTGGCGCTCAAGCTGGCCGATTATACAATTACGGAGGCGGGCTTCGGCTCCGACCTCGGCGCCGAAAAGTTCCTGGACATCAAATGCCGCGTCGCCGGAATCGCGCCTTCCGCCATTGTGCTGGTAGCCACCATGCGCGCGCTGAAATATAACGGCGGCGTCCCCAAGGCCGAAACGGGCATTCCGAATGTGGAAGCCCTGAAAAGAGGGCTGGTCAACCTGGAAGCGCATGTGAAAAACATGCAAAAATACGGTGTTCCGGTAGTCGTTGCCATCAACCGGTTCGGCGGCGACAGCGACGAGGAAATCGAGACGCTTTCCCGGTTCTGCGCGCGCACCGGCTGCCGGTTTGCCCTGTCGGAAGTCTTTGCAAAAGGCGGAGACGGCGGAATCGAACTGGCGAAAGCCGTTGTGGAAGCATGTGAAGACGCCGCCGATTTCCACCCGCTCTATGACACGGAACTGCCGGTCAGAGAAAAGATTTCCCGCATTGCCAAAGAAATTTACGGCGCGGCGGACGTCAGCTATACCGCCGCCGCAGAAAAGATGATACAGGAAATCGAAAGGCTCGGCAAAGCCGGCCTGCCTGTCTGCATGGCAAAGACACAGTATTCCCTGTCCGACGACCCCACGAAGCTGGGGCGCCCCACGGGCTTTACCATTCACGTAAAAGACGTCCGCCTGTCTGCCGGCGCGGGATTCATTGTCGCGCTGACCGGCGACATTATGACCATGCCGGGCCTGCCGAAAGACCCCGCCGCCTACCATATCGACGTGGACGGCGACGGCCACATCTCCGGCCTGTTTTAATCAGCTGTCGGGACGGGAATGAGAGGATAAAATCGTGATACAGTTTACCAGTCATTCCACAGCACAAACAGAGG
>JAEXAZ010000153.1 GCA_023394255.1 Bacillota bacterium
GAAAATGATATGATCGTATTCTTTCTGGACACTTTTGTCGGTAATGTAATTCGAGAACTCATTGAATGCCGCAATCTCAACGGTACAGGAACCGGAAAGCTGTTCTTCCATGTTGGCGATTACGGAATCGGGCAGTTTACCGCGATAGGGTGCGATGACACTTTCCCGGTAGTCTGCCGCCGCCTGAACCGGGTCGAGATTAGCTACCACAAGGTTCGGAACACCCTCAATCGGTACCCGGCGGTTTGTCAGATTGACTGCAAATACATCCTGTAGATTGGAGGCGGGATCAGTACTGACGAGCAGCACCTTTTTGCCGCTGTCCGCAAGCGTCACGGCGGCAGCGCAGGCGGCGGAGGTTTTGCCTACGCCGCCCTTTCCTGTGAAAAACAGGTACTTGGTCAGGGGGACTGTCAGAGGATGAAACAGTTCCATCAGCAACAGCCTCCCTTGCAGCCGCAGCCGCCGGACTTCCTCCGGATGATCTTCGCTTTTACCGGCCTGCGCTGCTCTGCAAGCATACCTTCAGGAAGATTCAGCAGGCTTGTAAATTCCTCATTGGTGGGATATCGGCCGGTGATCACAATTTCATCATCCACCGTGACAACAGGAAGTCCTTCCGGTCCATGCGCATTGATATGGGCATTGATTACTTTGTCATTCACAAACTCCATCGGCGCATTGTTCAGATTGTAACGGTCAACAACGACACCATTGCTTTTCAGTGCATTCAGCACAGTGGAAATACGGAGCAGTTCTGGATTGACGCCCACCCCGCAAAGACCGGTTTCGCAGCACATGGCCGGTTCAAATATCTTCATTTTCTTCATAACAGACAACTCCTTGTATCATAATTATTTTTGCCGAAGCGATCAAGATGCCGATGGCGGGGCACTGTCTCCGTATACACAGGAATCACAGCGGCATTTCAATCACTGTTTTCTCCTTCCGCAGGAAACCAGCGGCGGGTTTTGTTCGCAAACCGCACCAGGATAAGCATGACCGGCACTTCTGTGAGCACACCCACAGTGGTTGCAAGTGCTGCCGGGGAAGCGGAACCAAACAGGGAGATCGCAACCGCTACCGCAAGCTCAAAAAAATTGGAAGCGCCGATCATCCCAGCCGGAGCCGCAATGCTGTGAGGCAGCTTTAACCTTTTTGACGCGAGATACGCAATAAAGAAAATCAGGAATGTCTGGAAAATCAGCGGAACCGCGATCAGAACAATATGCAGGGGATTTTCCAAAATGACATTGCCCTGAAACGAAAAGATCATAATCAATGTCAAAAGCAGGCCGATAACGGTCACGCTGTTAAACTTTGGGACAAACTGATTTTCAAAGTATTCCAAGCCCTTGTTTTTAACGATCAACGTTCTTGTCAGGATACCCCCTGCAAGGGGAATCACCACAAACAATGCCACGGATAAAAGCAGGGTATCCCACGGCACGGTAACACCGCTGATACCGAGCAAAAAAGCGACAATGGGCGTAAACGCAATCAGAATGATGAGGTCGTTGGTGGCAACCTGAACCACCGTATAGGCCGGGCTTCCTTTGGTCAGATGGCTCCACACGAATACCATGGCGGTACAGGGAGCCGCGCCAAGAAGCACCGCCCCCGCAAGATATTCTTTTGCCAGATCAGCGGGGATGATTGCCCCGAATACGACATAAAAGAAAAATGATGCGATTGCGTACATGGTAAACGGTTTAATCAGCCAATTGGTTACCCATGTAATAAAAAGCCCCTTTGGATTCTTACCGACATTTTTAATGCTGGTAAAATCTACTTTCATCATCATCGGATAGATCATAAGCCAGATCAAAACCGCAATGGGAAGGGAAATTTGTGCATATTCAAATCTCCCTAAAAACGCTGGAATACCCGGCAGGTATTTCCCGATCAGAATACCAGCCACCATACACAGCAGAACCCAAAAGGTCAGATATTTTTCAAAAAAACCGATTCCGGCGGCTTTCCCCTTACTCATTCCCATCACATCCTTTACAGCTGTTTCCATCTTCTTTGCAGATGCAGCTTTCCTTGTCGGATGTGATGCTACAGAAAAACTGCTCCGTTTTGCTGATGGTGTCCGCATTCAGCGAGTAGTGCGTCCATTTGCCTTCGTTTCTGCCTTTGACAAGTCCGCACTCACACAAAAGCTTCATATGGTGGGACAGTGTGGATTGGGACATTTCAAATTTTTCCAAGATCATGCAGGCACAAAGCTCCCCGCAGGAGAGCATATCTACGATCATCGCCCTTTTGGGATCGCCCAAGGCCTTAAACACTTTTGTATATTCCAAATAGTTTTCCATATCGGCACCTCATATCTACAAACTTCGATATGACTATTGTATGCGTCAAATCGATAAATGTCAATATGATATTGAGGAACTTTCAAAATAAATATCCGCTAAAGCAAACCAGAACACGTCCTCCGGCCGATGGTTACGGCGGGAGGACGTGTTCTGGGTTTGCGAAAAGATTTCGGGCGTATCAGTCAAACGTAAGGACAACCTTGGCGGCGCCGCCGTTTTTATCCGCGAGCACGTCAAATGCCTTTTTAAATTCTTCCGCGGGAAATACATGTGTAATCAGTTGGTTCACGCGGTCAAGTCTTCCGGGAAACTGTTCGACAGTTTCCCGAAACTTTTGGAACTGATGCCTTGTTCCAAGGATCGTGAGTTCTTTTGCGTTGAGCGCCTTAAAATTGATGGGAATCGGTTCTTTTCCGAAAGTCATCGCGACAAGGCGTCCCGCGGGCGAAAGGATTTCCACCGCATGGGTCAAAAGCTCCGGAACTCCGGCCGCCTCAAAGATCACATTGACCCCCTCGCCGCCCGTCAGCTTCCCGATCAAAGCGTCCAGATCCTCTTTCATGGGGTTTACGAGATAATCCGCTCCGAACGTTTTAGCCATCGCAAGCCGGTTTTCGTTCGGCTCGGATACAATGACGGTGGCCCCCCGGCTTTTCGCGACATCCGCGACTACCAGGCCGATCGGCCCCGCACCATGGACGAGGACCACATCTCCGGGCTGCACGTTGCCGCGCCAGTTCGCCTGTGCGCCAATTGTATAAGGTTCGCATGCCGCCGCCTGCACAAAGGACATTTTATCTGTATGAAACTTATGGAGCTGGGAACGTCCGACGACCGCATATTCCCGGAACGTACCGTCCACATTGCACCCGAGCACCTTCAGCTCCCGGCATACATTATGATGGCCGGTACGGCAGGCATAGCAGGTACCGCAGTAGGTGATCGGCTCGAATACAACGCCGTCCCCCGGATTCAGGTCTGTTACATTGTCGCCTGCCGCCTCGACGAGCCCGCTTGCTTCGTGCCCGATGACGCGCGGATATACGGCGTAAGGATTTGTCCCATGTGCGACGTGTACGTCGGAACCGCAGATTCCCGTCGCCCTGATCCTGACCAGTACCTGATCGGGGCTTGTGACGGACGGCTTTTCCACTTCCAGCATTTCTATCTGATTCGGTTTGATTACTGTAATTGCTTTCAAAATATCATCCATTCTTTCCAATAAAACTGTTTTGCTGCCGAGGCTTAAATACCCGGGCAGGATAGGAACCCGCCGTCGACGGCGATGACCTGGCCGGTAATATATCCGGACATAGCCGGATCGGCAAAAAATCGCAGCGCACCCACAAGCTCGACAGGATTCCCGAGCCTTCCCATTGGCGTGCGGTGAATCACATGATCATAGCGCTGTGTGTAGGTTCCATCCGGATTCACATACATATCATGGTTCAGGGGTGTCAGAAAATATCCCGGCGCCACCGCGTTGACCCGGACCCTGCCGCACTCGTTCGATAAGTAGTTCGAAAGCCATTTTGTGAACATGTCGACCGCCGCCTTACTGGAAGCATAGGCAGGCACCATACTAAGCGCGTCATAGGCCGCCATGGAGGTAATATTGATGATGGAACTGCCCTCCTGCCCAACCAGATCCACCGCGAACACCTGGCAGGCAATAAACGTTCCCAGCCAGTTTACATTCATCACGCGCAGCACCCTGTCCGCATCGAGATTGAACAGCGTACGGCTTTTTTGAACGAGCGCTTCATAATCCTGCCTGGAGCTACCCGGCGGAAGCGTTTCCACACCCGTGTCATTTTCATCGCCGCGCCGGTAAGCCTCCGATGTTGTTTTGGCGAGAACGTCCTGAATACCCGCGCAGTTGATCAGCACGTTGCATTTTCCAAAGGCATTGCGCACTGCTTCCCGCGCCTCTTCCATGGATGCTTTGTCTGTAACGTTGCAGAAAACCGCGATGGACTCTCCGCCCTTTTTCCGGATCTCAGCGGCAATCCGCTCCGCCGCAGTAAGGTCATAATCTAAAATAGCGATCCTGTGACCGTCTTTCGCGAGTTCCCCGGCAAAAACGCTGCCAAGCCCGCCTCCGGCGCCTGTAATAACAATTGTCTGCTGCATACAATAAGCCCCCTTGTTTTTATGTAAAATAGGTTTTGCTGATGTCAGGATGTCAGGAGGCCAGCAAACCCGGAATCCAAAGCGTAATTTGCGGCACAAACGAGACGAGCGCCAATACGGTCAGGCTGGTCAATAAAAACGGCGTATTTGCTTTAAATGCTTTATAAGTGGAAACTTTCCCGATC
>JAEXAZ010000238.1 GCA_023394255.1 Bacillota bacterium
ATCTTTCACCGCAACCGCATTTTCCCCCGCATTTGCGCTGTTCCGGCGATTTTTCTTGAATTTTGTGAGAAAAAAAGCTATAATACAAAGGATTGTAAATGAGCAAATTTCACATATTGGGGGAAATAAAATGCGCAAGGAACTGGATAAGGTCTATGACCCGAAACAGGTCGAAGATAGAACCTATCAATTCTGGCTGGACGGGCATTATTTTCATGCGGAAGCCGACCCGGAAAAAGAGCCGTATACGATTGTCATTCCGCCGCCCAACATCACCGGGCAGCTTCATATGGGGCACGCTCTGGACGAAACGCTACAGGATATCCTGATCAGATGGCGCAGGATGCAGGGCCGCAATACGCTTTGGCTCCCCGGCACCGACCACGCCTCCATAGCGACGGAGGCCAAAATCGTGGAGGCGATGCGCAAGGAAGGGCTGACCAAAGAACAGATCGGCCGCGAAAAATTTCTTGAACGCGCCTGGGAGTGGAAAAAGACCTATGGCGGGCGCATTATTGAGCAGCTGAAAAAGCTTGGTTCCTCCTGTGACTGGGACCGCGAACGCTTTACGCTGGACGAGGGATGCTCCAAAGCGGTCCGCAAGGTCTTTGTCAGCCTTTATGAAAAAGGGCTGATCTATCGCGGGGAACGGATCATCAACTGGTGCCCCCATTGCAAAACCTCCATCTCCGAGGCGGAGGTGGAATACGAGGAGAAGGACGGGTTCTTCTGGCACATCAATTACCCGATCATCGGCACGGATGAGGTGCTCGAAATCGCGACAACCCGCCCCGAAACGCTGCTGGGCGATACCGCTGTCGCGGTCCATCCCGACGATGAGCGTTACCGGCACCTGATCGGCAAAAAAATCCTTCTGCCGCTGGTCGGGCGGGAAATCCCGGTTGTGGCGGATACCTATGTCGAAATGGATTTCGGCACCGGCGTCGTGAAGATCACGCCCGCGCATGACCCGAATGATTTCGAGGTCGGCCTGCGCCATGACCTGCCGGTCATCAACGTGTTCAATGAGGACGCCACGATCAATGAAAACGGCGGCAGCTATCAGGGCATGACCCGCGAAGAATGCCGCAAAGCAATTGTGGCGGATCTGGAAAAAGGCGGCTTCCTGAAAAATGTGGAGCCTTACAAGCATAATGTGGGCGGATGCTACCGCTGCAGCACGATTGTGGAACCCCGCGTCTCCAAACAATGGTTTGTCAGGATGGAGCCGCTTGCGAAACCCGCAGTTGAAGCGGTGAAAGCAGGAGAAACAAAGTTTGTCCCCGAGCGGTTTGACAAGATCTATTACCACTGGATGGAGAATATCAAGGATTGGTGCATTTCCCGCCAGCTTTGGTGGGGCCATCGGATTCCGGCCTGGTATTGCCCTGATTGCGGGGAACTGATTGTGTCGATGGAGGACCCCGCCGAATGCCCGAAGTGCCACGGCAAACATCTGCACCAGGACCCGGATACGCTGGACACCTGGTTCTCTTCGGCCCTGTGGCCGTTCTCGACGCTCGGGTGGCCGGATGATACCGCCGAGCTGAAACACTTCTATCCGACCAACACGCTGGTCACCGGCTATGACATCATCTTTTTCTGGGTTGCCCGCATGATTTTCTCGGGCATCGAGCATATGGGGGAGGTCCCGTTTGACACGGTGCTTATCCACGGCCTTGTGCGCGACGCGCAGGGGCGCAAAATGTCCAAATCCCTCGGCAACGGTATTGACCCGCTGGTGATGATCGACGAATTCGGCGCGGACGCGCTGCGCTTTACGCTGGCGACCGGCAACAGCCCGGGCAACGACATGCGCTTCTCGGACGACAAGGTGCGCGCGTCCCGGAATTTCTGCAATAAACTGTGGAACGCCGCGCGCTTTATCATGATGAACCTGTCCGATGAGGCGGATTCCGCGGAACTGCCGGAAACGCTGACGATGGAAGACCGCTGGATATTGAGCAAGTTCAATACACTGGCAAAAGAGGTCAACGACAATCTCGAAAAATTTGAACTGGGCATCGCCGTCCAGAAGCTGTATGACTTTATCTGGGACATCCTCTGCGACTGGTATATCGAACTCTGCAAGGCGCGCCTGAACGCGGGCGGGGAGACCTCTCTGGCGGCGCAGAAGGTGCTGGTCTATGTCATGAGCAGCACGCTCAAGCTCCTGCATCCGTTTATGCCGTTTATCACCGAGGAAATCTGGCAGGCTCTGCCGCACGACGGGGAGAGCATTATGGTTTCGGAGTTCCCCGCTTATGACGGGCGGCTGAACTTTGCGCGGGACGAGGCGGATTTTGAGAAGATTATGGACGCCATCAAAGCCATCCGCAACCGCCGCGGCGAAATGAACGTGCCGCCCTCCCGCAAAGCGCATGTTTCCATCGCAACCACGGAAAAGGCGGTGTTTGAGGCGGGAAAACCGTTCTTTGAGCGGCTGGCCTTTGCCTCCCACGTTGAAATCGGCGACAGCTTTTCCATGGAAGGCGCTGTGCAGGTCATCACCGACGCAGCCAGAATCTTTATCCCGATGGGCGACCTGATCGACTATGAAAAGGAACTGGCGCGCCTGAACAGGGAAAAGGCGGCCGCTGAAAAGGATATTGCACTGCTTTCGGGCAAACTATCCAATGAAAACTTTGTTTCAAAAGCGCCGGCGGCGGTTGTCGGGGCGGAGCGCGAGAAGCTCGCGAAGCAGCAGGAGCGGCTTGCGAAAATTGAAGAATCCATAGCGGCACTGGGCTGACTGGGAATGTATGAATCGGGAACGCTGTGAGACGGCGTTCCCGGTTTTGGTTTCAATCCTGTCTTTTTATGATAAAAAGGAGTGATACTATTGCAATATAAGGAAGCGCTGGGGTATATCCACGCGCGCGCCCGGTTCGGCAGCAGGCCTGGCCTGGAGCGGATCGGGAAGATGATGCGGCTGCTGGGCGACCCGCAGGAAAAGCTGCGGGTGGTGCATGTGGCGGGCACGAACGGGAAGGGATCGACGGCCGCGATGACTGCCGCTTTGCTGCGTGCGGCCGGTTACCGGACGGGGCTGACGATCTCGCCGTTTGTTGTGGATTTCTGCGAACGGATCCAGATTGACGGGGAATTCATTTCCCATGAAGACCTTGCGGAAGAAATCACGCTGCTGCAGCCGTTCGCCGATCAGGTGGAGGAACTGACCGAGTTTGAACTGATCACCGCCGCGGCTTATGATTATTTCCATCGCAGAAATTGTGATGCTGTGGTGGCGGAGGTCGGGCTGGGCGGCCGGTTTGACGCGACCAACATCCTCCAAACCCCTGTTGTTTCGGTCATTACGCCGATCGGCCTCGACCATACGGAGATTCTCGGCGACACGATTGAACAGATCGCATTTGAAAAATGCGGGATCATCAAACCCGGCGTCCCGGTGGTGACCAGCCCGGATCAGGATACCGGCGCGCTGGCGGTGATTCTGGAACAGTGCGCCCAAAAGGGCTGCACGCTCGCGCAGCCGACCATGAACGCGGCGGGTGATATGCGGCTGGATCTGGACGGCGCGCGGTTTGTTTACAGGGACGCCGAGATGCGCCTTCCGCTTTTGGGCGGGCATCAGGTTGCCAACGCGCTGACCGCTTTGAAAGCCGCCGAGCTGGCGGCGCAGCGCTGCGGCGGGCGGGCGCTGTCCATGCAGGAGGCCCGGGACGGCCTTGCGAAGGTGCGGTTCCCCGCGCGGATGGAAATTCTGTGCCAAAACCCGCTGACGGTTCTGGACGGCGCCCATAACCCCCACGGCGCGAAAGCGCTTGCGCAGAGCCTCTCCCTGCTGGGAGACAGGCCGGTAACGGCGGTGATGGGCGTGCTGGCCGATAAGGACAGCACAGCCGCGCTGCAGGCGCTGGCGCCCCATTTCCGCAGGCTGATCTGCGTAACGCCCGAAAACCCGCGTGCGTTGGCCGCACACGCGCTTGCCGCCCGTGCGGACGCGCTGGGGCTGGCCGCTTCCGCCGCGCATTCGGTGGAGGAAGCGTGGGAACTGGCTTCGGCGGTGGCGGCATCTGAAAACGGGGCCGTGGTGATCTGCGGGTCGCTTTATCTTGCCGGTCGGATGCGAAAGGTGATTTTAAACGCCGACTGACGCGGTTCGACAACCTTTTTATACAAAAAGCTCTATCCTTTGGATAGGGCTTTTTTGCTGTCCGGCAGCTATGCCGCGGGAGGACCGCGCGGCAGGGCTTGTCCCGCTGAATGGGACGAGGACAATTCACATAAAGGAGACAGGAAAATATGGCTGTGCAAATCGACCTGGCGGACGAAATCATGATTGCGCACATCATCGGCGACATCGACCACCACAATGCGAAAGAACTGCGCGAGACGATCGACGACGCGGTGGTCAAGGGGCAGGTGCGCGAGCTGGAACTGGATTTCAGGGATGTGAGTTTTATGGATTCTTCGGGAATCGGCCTGGTGATGGGGCGCTATAAGCTGATGAAAGAGATCGGCGGCGATTTATACCTGATCAATATTGCCAGCCATCTGAAAAAGGTGATGATTCTGGCGGGGCTGGACCGCCTTGCAATTATGGACAGGCCTGAACGGCACCCCCTAAAGCCTGTGGAAAACGGAGGAAGTGAACAATGAAGGCAATCAATTCCATGAAACTGCAATTCGAGGGGCGTTCTGTAAACGAATCGTTTTCGCGTACGGCCGTGGCGGCTTTTGTCGCTCAGCTGGACCCGACAATTGAAGAAATATCCGATGTTAAGACCGCGGTCAGCGAGGCGGTGACCAACTGCATTGTTCATGCCTACCGGCATAAACTGGGCGTCGTTTACATAACCGCGAATATCCTGCCAGACAGCCGCGTCGTGATCAAGATCCGCGACAAAGGCTGCGGTATCCCCGACATCCCCAAAGCCATGGAACCGATGTATACCTCTGCCCCCGAGGAAGAACGCGCGGGGCTGGGTTTTGCTGTGATGCAAAGCCTGATGGATCGGGTGAAGGTTACCTCAAAAGAGGGAAAGGGGACGACGGTGGTACTGGAAAGGAGCATTCGCTGCAAGGAGGCATGAGCACGGGCATGATAGACTGCGCAGCGGACAAACGGGAACAGACGATCTCCAATAATATTGGGTTGGTGCACTCCTGCGCCCACAGATTTAAAGGCAGGGGAATTGAATATGACGACCTGTTTCAAGCGGGCTGTATGGGGCTTTGCAAGGCTGCGGATGCGTTTGATGAGAACCGCGGCGTGCGGTTTTCCACCTATGCGGTCCCGGTGATTCTGGGCGAAATGCGCCGCCTGTTCCGCGATGGGGGCGCGGTCAAGGTTTCACGCTCTCTGAAGGAGCTTTCGATTAAGCTTGGCCGTGAACGGGAGCGCCTTGCCAATGAAATCGGGCGGGAGCCCACGGTGAGCGAGCTTGCCGGGTCGATGAACCTCTCGGAAGAGCAGGTTGTGGAGGCCCTGTGCGCGGCATCGCCGCCGCTTTCACTCACGGAAAGTGAGGAAGACGGCGGCGGCCAGACAGATGTACCCATGGCTTCACCCGAGGAACTGCTTTCAGATATCATTTCCCTGAAACAGGTGGTGGGGAGTTTGGAGCCCCATGACAGGAAACTGATTATCCTTCGTTATTTTTCCGGCAAAACCCAAACGCAGACGGCGCAGGAACTTGGCATGACACAGGTGCAGGTCTCCCGCAGGGAGAAAAAGATCCTGTCTGCGATGCGCAGGGAGCTGTCGGGCTGAGAGCAGCCGGCAGTGAGGGCAAAGGTGGATGTATTGCTGGAAAGGGGCCGCCAGACCGGCCGGTGCGCGGCGCCCTTTCCATATCTGATGCGGCAGGTCATCATAAGCGGGCTATTCATGGGCAGTCTGCCACCCTCATACTGCCGCCGCTTGTTGGTGGCTCCATAAGTATCGTATGCGGCAGAGAACCCGGCGGCGACAGGGGAGGGAAGCTCCCGAAGCCGCCCGTTTTCAAAGAGCGCCGCTGAAACGTAAAAAAGGGCGCGTCCGCAGGATAGCGGACGCGCCCTTTTGGGCCGTTATTTTTTTTGAGGGGAAATTGCCTCCACCCTGTATTTGAGCAAATTGCCGACGACGAAAAAACCGCGCGGAGATTGCGCGTAATAGCAGCCGCACACGCCGCAGCGGAACAGCGGGAGCGGTTCTTCACTGCCGGGCAGGAAAATCTGCCTGCTGTCGGGACAGAGGTTTGTTTTGCAGCAGGCATTTAAAAATCCGCCGCGGGGACGGTGCAGCGTATAGCCGCTGTTCCTGTCAAACCAATCGTTAAATTGCTCCATCTTTTTCCCCTCCGAGAATCTGTGCCGCCGCTCTTTTGTATTTCTAAATAACGGACGCATAAATGAAAATACTAAGGATTGAGGTGATAAAATGAGCACATTTTATGAAAACAATCCCGAATTAAAGGAATACTTTGAGTCTTTGCCAATTGAAGTGAAAAACCGGATTTTGGAGTCCGGCGTGGAAATTTCCACACTGGGGGAACTCAAGCAGTGTGCGGAAAATCTGAAGGCACAATAGCGGCCGAAGCCCGGTTATTTTTACAAAACCATTATATCCGTTCGGCGGTGAGAAATCAACAGGCGATATAAAAGTACCGGCTAAGCAAAGATTAAAGCCTAGCCGGTACCCTTTTTCAGACACCATTGAATCCATGAGGCAATCCTGATGAACAATTTCTAGTGTACGCAAAATAATATTGGCACATCTAATCACTATCCATATCAAGACATCTCCTTCTTCGTTGATGTCGCTATTAATTTGCGCAGTGATCGGTCAATTATGAGTACAAAATGATGGGAGCAAAAAAAGAAAAAAATGGGATTTAATTTGCTCTTTTTGAATTGTGTGTTAAACTATTAAGAAAAAACCAGAGAAAGAGGAAAAAGTATGTTCCGGGAAATGCGAAGAAAAAATCAGCAGCTGTCCAATGAAGAAACAACAGAAATCCTGATGTCGGGGGAAACGGGTGTTTTGGGGGTCAACGGAGATGACGGCTATCCTTACACCGTCCCGCTGAACTATGTATTTTGCGACAACAAACTCTATTTCCACTGCGCGAAAAGCGGCCACAAGCTGGACAGTATCCGGAGAGACGGCAGGGTGTCGTTTTGCGTGATCGCAAAGGATCAGGTGATTCCGGAAAAGTTTTCGACTTCGTTCCGAAGCGTGATTGTGTTCGGAAGAGCCGGTATCCTGCAGGATGGGGAAGAAAAACGGCGTGTGCTGGAACTTCTCGTGCAGAAATATTCTCCCGGATACGAGAAAGAAGGCTCGGAAGAGATTAGAATGGCGTGGAACGCCGTGAACATCGTGAGGATCGATATCGAATATGCCTCCGGGAAAAGTTCACGGGATCTTATGAAAAGCAAGGCCTAAAAGAGAAAAGGAACTCAATAATCCCGGCAGGTAATCCCTTCGGCGGTATTTTTTATAATCGGGATATTTTTTCAAAAGTTGGTAACAGTATACAAAGATATGGATACCCTTTTATAAATACCATGCGGCAATCGGGTGTTATTCACTATGCGAGAAGGGGCTAAGCTTGCATGAACAGCTCAAAAGAACAGATATCAACTAAGATGCTCATGTTTTCCGTCGCTTGTTTTATCCAGTCAACCGCTTCGTTTACGGGCTTTACCGTATCTGTTTTAAAACAGGACACTTGGATGAGCGTTATTTCAGGCTATCTTGTCAGCTTGCCAGTCATATATCTCTATTTAAAGCTTTCAGAGCTGTATCCCAAAAAGAACCTGATTGAAATTAATGACTGCGTTTTGGGCCCCGTATTGGGAAAGATCTTCTCAATCCTGTATATCTGGTTTTTCTTTTCCCTTGT
>JAEXAZ010000243.1 GCA_023394255.1 Bacillota bacterium
CCGTTCCACACCGTCAATCAAAGCCGGAAAAAAGGGCGTATCGTCGATGATCAGTCCGTTTTTTTTATAAGTCACAAACCGGATTTTGGAAATTTTAGCGCTGTTGACATAGCCGAGTTCCTGTGCAGCCTGAAAGATGCGGGTGGAGGTTTCATTATTGACGCCGCGCTTGTGGTTCAGCGCGTTAGAAACCGTCGCCACGGAATAGCCCGTCATTTCGCTGATTCTTTTCATTCCCGCCTTCACCCGTTCGCCTCCCTTTGGTCTTTAATGTCATTATAAAATTTTTATATAAAATTTCAATAGCAAATCTTATATTTTACGTTATTTTTGTTTAAATAAATAAACACATTTAGTATTATTTGTGGATAATTACATTAAATTTTTAGATTGAGACAATTTTATTCCTGATTATTTGCTATTTAAGTAAATTGTTTTATATAAAATTTTACATAAAACAATAATTCCCCATAAAGCGACAAAGAAAACGGCCGGTAATCCCAAATCCGCATATGGAAATTCCCCTTAATCATAGGCGCAACCGTATCCACATACCAATAGTGCAGAGCGATGACACATAAAAACCGCCCGAAAGGAGGCGCAAGGGGAATGGGGGAATTTTCGCGGCGCGCGGCGATTTACTGTAGGCTAAGCAGGGAAGATGCGGATAAGAGCCTGGAATCGGAAAGTATTCAAAATCAGAAAACGCTGCTAATCAAATATGCCGCCGAAAACGGCTGGGACATCTACAAAATCTTTTGCGACGAGGACTATTCCGGTACCGACCGGACGCGCCCGGCCTTCAATCAGATGATTGCGGAAGCGGAGCAGCGCAGGTTCGACATCCTGCTGGTCAAGACCCAGTCCCGTTTCACACGTGACATGGAGCTGGTGGAAACCTATCTCCACAATAAGTTTCCGCTGTGGGGAATCCGCTTTGTGGCTGTTCTGGATCATGTGGATACGGAAATCAAAGGAAATAAAAAAGCCCGTCAGATCAACGGGCTTATCAACGAATGGTATTTGGAGGACCTGTCGGAAAACATCCGCGCCGTTTTCGGGATGAAACGGAAACAGGGGCGGTACATCGGCAGCTTTCCGGTATACGGCTATCAAAAAGATCCCGCCGACCACAACCACTTGCTGGTCGAGAAGCAGTCCGCCGAAGTCGTCCGCGAAATTTTCCGGCTCTATCTGGCGGGATACGGCAAACAGCGCATCGCCGACCAGCTGAATGAACGGGAAATTCCCAACCCAACCAGGTATAAGCAGCAAAAAGGATTCAACTATGTGAACGGTTCTGAAAAAAATCCCCTCGGGCTTTGGAACCGGACAACAGTCGGACGCATCCTGAAAAACAGGATGTACATAGGCGATATGGTACAGGGCAAGCGCAGGAGAATCAGCTATAAATCCAAAGCGTCGCTTCCTGTGCCAAAAGAAGAATGGGCGGTCGTCCCGAACACCCACGAAGCAATCATTGACAAAAATACCTTCAAGACCGTCCAGCGGCTCCTCGGCGAGCGCACAAAAAGCAGCGGCTCAGGCACGGTCCATCCGCTGGCCGGCAAAGTCCGCTGTATGGACTGCGGCAGCACCATGCTCAAGCTTTCCAACGGGGCCGGAAGCAACAGCCGCCGCTATCTCCGGTGCAAACTGTATTCCACAGATCAGAATCGCTGTTCCCACCATATGATACGGCTTGATCTGCTGGAAGCGCAGGTTGCCTCCCTGATTCGGAACTATGTTCGCCTGTATTATGAGCCGGACAGGATAGAGGGCTTCTTGACGGACAGCCGGACAGAAAAGCGGACGGGTGCTCTGCACAAAGAGCGCAAAAGCCTGCAAATGGAGATGGAGCGGCGTTCCCGGGCAATTCATGACCTGTATCTGGATAAATCCGCCGGCATCATTGACGCCGCGCAGTTTATGGCTTTGAACAGGGAATATCTCGAGGAAAAGGGGCGGCTGGAAAGCCGCCTGGATGCATTGAACGCCGAACTGGAGAATCTCGAAAACAGCAACCACGACCGGCAATCCGTACCGGACCAAATCGACCAGCTGCTGAACTTCGATCAGCTGCCCCGGGAACTGGTTGCAGAACTGCTGGACACCGTTGCGGTCGGGGAGCGGGATCAAGGTAGCGGCGAACAGAAACTGCGGATTCACTGGCTCTTCTGATATGCGTTTGTATTTGCGGCCCGCCCCCATGTGATCGATCCTAAATATCCGGGCGCTTTCGAACAGCTTGTGGATTTATCCGGCTGCTGGAACGAACATCTGCTCTATGAACGGCGCAAGGAAATCATGACGCTGGCGGCACGCATCAGCCGGTGCCATGAGCACTGCTGCCGTTTTCTTGCCGCGGCGGGAAGCCTGCTGGGCGATAACTGGAGGATCGCGTTGGACGCAACGGAAATTTCCAAACTGCAAAAGGCGGCCGCGCGCATCGCTTCCGCCGAATTGAAAGGCGGCGGCAGCGCCCCTGGCCACGAATCGGTGCGATTCCTTTCCGCAATTACAAACAAAGGACCTGTCCTCTTTCACGAGACAGCAAATGCCCTTTGCAGCCGCATCTACCTGATTGAAGACTCCTACGGCGCCTCTTCGCGCCTGATCCTGAACGCGCTGCGCAGCCGTGCGCTGGAATCCGGGCTTGACATTATCTCCTGTTATTGCCCGCTTTCTCCGTTTGAAAAGCTCGAACACCTGTTTATCCCGTCCCTGCAGCTTGGATTTATGACATCCAACGACTTCCACCACCCGGATGTGGTTCCTTACAAAGTCATCCGTTCCCGCAGGTTTACCGATGAGGAAGCCCTGAGAAAATCCCGCCGCAGGCTGACATTCAACCGGAAAGCGGCACAGCAGCTTTTGAGCGAAGCGGGTTCCCTGCTCGCGGAAGCTTATGAACTGCACAACCAGCTGGAGACTTATTATATCGCCGCCATGGATTTTTCAGCCGTCGACGCCGTCAGCAACAACCTTCTTGAAAAATACGAACATATTCTGTCAAAATACCCCCTGTGACCTCTCACATATTTCTAAAAATCCCGCGCTGCAAATGCAGTGCGGGATTTTTAGATAGTCCGCCGTTTTTACAGGTTTTCGAGCCTGCGAAGCCATAAATCGGCAACCGCATCGCTCGGCATCCGCCAGTCGCCGCGCGGCGACAGGGAAACCGATCCGACTTTGGGGCCGTCCGGCAGGCAGGAGCGTTTAAACTGCTGCTGGAAAAAGCGCCGGTAAAAAATCTTCAGCCAGCTTAAGATTGTTGCTGGCTCATATTCCCCGGCAAAGGCGTATTCCGCGAGCCGGAGCACCTTTTCGGGCGGGAATGCCCAGCGGATTCCGTAATACAGGAAAAAGTCGTGCAGTTCATAAGGCCCGACAAGATCCTCCGTTTTCTGCTGAATCTCCCCTTCACTGGGCGGAAGCAGTTCGGGGCTGACCGGCGTATCCAGAATGTCGGCCAGCACCTTTTCCAGCGCGCCGCCAAGCCGCTGCGCTTCAAAGGCCACGAGATGGCGCACCAGTGTTTTGGGGATGGAGGCGTTCACGCCGTACATGGACATGTGGTCGCCGTTATAAGTAGCCCAGCCAAGCGCCAGTTCGGAAAGGTCGCCGGTTCCCACCACTAGGCCGCCGGTCCGGTTGGCAAGATCCATCAGCACCTGTGTGCGCTCCCTCGCCTGCGCATTTTCAAAGGTGACGTCGGTCTGGTGCTCCGGATGCCCGATATCCTGAAAATGCCGGCGAACGGCCGCCGTGATGTCCACATGCATCAGCGTAACGCCGAGCAGTTCGGAAAGCCGCTCGGCGTTCCCTTTCGTGCGGGCGGTCGTACCGAAACACGGCATCGTCACCGCCACCACATCGGTGCGCGTGCGGCCGAGCAGATCCGCCGCACGCACCGCCACCAGCAGGGCAAGCGCGGAATCCAGCCCGCCCGAAATTCCGACCACGGCGGTTTTCGCACGGGAATGTGCCAGGCGTTTTTTCAGTCCCATCGACTGGATGGACAGGATGTCCCAGCAGCAGCTGCGCCGCGCCTCGGGGTCCGCGGGGATAAACGGCTTGGCGGATACCGGCCGCGTCAGTGTTGTTTCCCGCAGAGGCATGGAGAATTCGATATGCAGGTATCCCTTGTCGTTCACTTCCGGATAGGTTGTCATCCGATGGCGCTCCCCCGCAAGCCGTTTGACATCGATTTCGCTCACAGTGAGCGCGTTGGAAACGAACCGCTCGCTTTCCGCCAGCAGCGTGCCGTTTTCCACAATCAGGTTGTGCGCGGCAAACACCATGTCGGTGGTGGACTCCCCTTCGCCCGCGTCGGCATAAACATAGCCGCAGACAAGGCGGGCGGACTGCCCGACGGCAAGGCTTCTCCGGTAGGCGTCCTTGCCAATCGTTTCGTCGCTCGCGGAAAGGTTGGCTATGATCGTCGCGCCCGCTACCGCGTGGGCAACCGACGGCGGGCTGACCGACCACAGGTCTTCACAAACCTCCGCCGCCAGAATAAACTCCGGCAGTTCGGCGCAGGAGAACAGCAACCTGGAAGAAAACGGAACCGCGTCGTCCCCATAGGCGTTATAGTAGTCGTACTGGTCCGGCGCGGGGGCAAACCAGCGCCTCTCGTAAAATTCCCCGTAATTGGGCAGATGGGTTTTCGGGACCAGCCCAAGAATCTCCCCGCGGTAAACGACCGCGGCACAGTTGAAAAGCTTGCCGCGCAGCTCGACCGGAAGGCCTGCCACCACCAGCATATCAAGCTTTGCGGAAGCCTTGCGGACCGTGTCCAGCGCTTCCCGCGCGCCGTCCAGCAGCGCAGGCTGAAAAAACAGATCCCCGCAGGTATACCCGGTCAGCCCAAGCTCCGGCAGAACCAGCAGCCGTACGCCCAGCTTCTGCGCCTCTTTCATCATATTGATCGTCGAAGCCGCATTAAACGCGCAGTCCGCCACTTTAATTTCAGGCGTTCCCGCCGCAACTTTCACAAATCCGTCCCGCATGGGGCTCTCCCTCCCGTTCCTCTTTCCTGAAATACAAAAATCACGCGCCGCCGCGCGTAAACAGCCGGATTGATCAGGCTATCCGCGTGTTTCGGCGGTTGTGAAACATTGACAGTATCGAATCGTCCCGCTATGATAGGGGCATAGAACCATTTTGCAGAACGCAATTCTTTTTCAGCGCTTCATATCTTTGGCTTTGGCGGGTTTCCGGGATTTTTTAACCGGTTTTTTCACCGAATAGCCAAATGTCCCGATACGTTTCCCCAGCTCAAAGTATTCCCCGTGCGCGTAGGCGGCCAGCCCGCAGTTTCCCAAATGAAGCCGGCCGGACGCGTCGACCAGCGACGGCTCCACATTTACGGCAATGATCCGCGCGAGGAACATGTCGTGTGTCCCCAAAGCGGTGACGGATTCCACCCTGCATTCCATCGAAAGCGGGCTTTCGGCGATCATAGGCGCCGCGACCTGCGACGCCCGCTCGGCCGTCAGGCCGCATGCGGAAAATTTATCAACGTCGCGGCCCGAGCGCACCCCGCAAAAGTCAGCGGCACGCACAAGGCCGGCGGTCGTCAGATTGATAACAAACTCCCCCGACTCTTTAATCAGCGCATAGGAGTGCCTTTCGGGGCGGACGGAAATATAGGTCATGGCGGGATTGGTGTTCACAATGCCTGTCCAGCCGACCGTAAAGACGTTGGGACGTTCCAATGTGCCGCAGGAAACAAGCGCGGGCGGAACAGGCGCAAGCAGCGTACCCGGCTTCCAGACTAATTTTGACATGTTACCCCTCCGTTTTTTGCTGTCAGATTAGTATATCACTTTTTTTGCCACTGACGCAATCATTTGCCTGTGTTTTCTGCACATATTAAAAGACAGGGAGAAAAATCCATATACAATCCGGATAAAATGAGTGAATTTAACTTGATGGATAGGAATGAGGTGGATTATGAAACTGATCACTGCCGCGCTTGCTGCGTGCCTGTTCCTTTTCGCGGGATGCAATACGCAGCCGGATAACGGAATATCCGTCCTCTCTCAGCCTCAGGAATCTGCCCCGGTGACGGCTGACAACAGCGAAGAAGCTGCTGTCACGGCCACCCTGATGCAGGATTACGTACGTATTTACGAGGGTTACTGCGGCGGAACCGCGTTCAGCGCCGGCAAGCCGGGCCCGGATATCCTGCGCAATTTTGCGTTCGGCTGGGCAAAAGAAAACCGTCTGCTGGACGCCTGCGCCGTTTACAGCGGCTCCGATGTGGTAAGCTACGTGCTTCCCACAAAAGACGCCGCGGCGCTGTATGAAACCTGCTTCGGCAGGGACCGCGCGGCAACGGAGGGGCTGTCCGACCTTCGTTTCGGCGCGGACTACGCACAGCCGTTCAATCTGCCGGAACTGACAGTATCCAGCCTGGAAAAAATCGAAGACGGAGGCTGGAGGATGGTTGTGAACCGCAGTGCCGCGGGACGGGAGCTCTATCCCGGCGAATATGTTTTTGCCCCTGCCGTTCCTCCCAAAAAGGATGCCGGGGCCTTTTTAAAGGCGAAGCCCCGGGACACCCTCTGGAGAATGGTGTCTGTCCGGAATCTGCCTTTGCCGGAAAAGGGCGGCAAAGGCCAGGTAGTAAAAATCCAGACCGCACAGGAGCTGGCCGAGCTGGCCAGGCTGATCAATTCGGGAGACAGGGACTATCAGGATAATGTTTATCTGCTGGATGCCGATCTTGATCTGTCGGGCGTCCCGATGTCCCCCATCGCCTCCTATGCGTCCGACGATCCCAGGGACCCCGCGCCCAAAGGGTTCTGCACCACGTTTGACGGGCAGGGGCATACCATCCGCAACTTGACGGTAAAGGGGAACGGGCTGTTTGCGGGCGTCGGCAACAACGGTTTTATTGCCAACCTGAATTTGGAATCCGTGAAAATTGAAGCCGGCAAAGGTTCCGAACAGCCCTGCGGCGGTATTGCCGGCTGGGTGGACGGAGGCTGGATCAGCAAATGCAGGGTTTCCGGCGAAATCAGCGGTCCGGAGGCCACCGGCGGTATCGCGGGACTGGTCAGCGGCGGGGTTTTACAGGCATGCCGCGCGG
>JAEXAZ010000047.1 GCA_023394255.1 Bacillota bacterium
CTGCCGCACTGACCCAGGATGAGTTGTTGCAGCTAATCATATATCCCGTCAAGCTGTTCCCGTTTCTTTTCACCTTTAAAAGCATACCACCTGCGTTGAAGCTGTCTCCAAAATCTATGTTGTATCCAAATGTAAATTTTTGATGATAGTCATTTGTTGGAAAAGTCCAAATAGCATTTTTACCTGCATTCGACGTATTCCCATTCATAACAACATTCTGTCCGTTTCCGGTAATTGAAATGTTTCCAATTGATGAACTCACGTCTTTTTGCCAATTAAATGCTGTAGACACATTTATTTCGGCAGACTGAATCTCATTCACCAGTATATTTCCAGTATTATAGCCGTCATCATTCAGCTGAGAAAACAAGTCCTCTTTAAATGATTTTGTTTCTAAATCTGAGATACCTTTTGCAAGATATACGTCGACAATGGGTTCATTAGAAACATCCACCTGAACTGTTTCATTGACAGGTTCGTTGGTACTTTCTGCCCAAGCAGTTATTGGTAACGATATGCATAGTAATAACGCCATCACTACTAAACTAATCAATGATTTGAATGGTTCATGTTTACGCATATATTGATCTCCTTTTACATCAAAAGATAAAAACTGAGGCAGGGACAGTGCCGCCGTCAGCAGCACTGCCCCTACCTTTTTCTCCATATTCACTTGTTTTTCCTCCTGTCACTCAATTTCCTTTGCCCGTTTGAGACAATTCACGCAGATGTCCTTGCCCTCAATCCGGCGCAGTTTGCTTTCCTCGCGCTCCCCGCAGATTGCACACCGGCGAGTGGGAAACTCTATTCGCAAAGCGTCTTCTTCGAGTTGCATATGTACCGTGTCGCCGCCCTTAATGCGCAGCCTGTTCCGCAGCTCCGCCGGAAGCGAAATCCGCCCCTGTGCGTCTACTTGTTTGTTTATCACAGAAAATCCTCCTTAATCAAATTGTCCACGTTCCACCGTGTAGGTACGGCTTTTCGCCAGCTCCCGGATTTTGTCTGCCGAAAGATATACAATGTTTGTAAGATCGGTATGCTCTGGCTCCGGTATGTAATCCGCATAGTCCGGCATGTAATCCCAAAAGAGCGGCAGCTTTGTCTGCGCGGACAGCCCGCCAGCCTTTAAAATAATGAAGTTACCGGGAGCAAGGTGCATGATTTCATCCTCCGTAAGCAGCCGCCGTCCCATCATTTGCAGTGTCTGCTGGTTGCCCCTGCCCTTACTCACGCTGCCGCTCTGAATGGTCTTGCTGCCCAGCGCCTTGCTGAGCGTTTCCGCAGTCTTCCCGGAATTCGGGGAAACATAGGTGGAAACTGTAATCTGGCAGCAGTCCTTAATAATATCTGTCATCTGGCGGCTGTAGCTTTTCTCCATCTGTGCGTAGGACTGGAGCGCCAGCAAAAACCGGATGCCGCGTGAACGCGCCGCACTGAGCAGCACATCGACGTCCTTGATCGGCGGCATGTTGCCAAACTCATCCCAGAAGGCCAGCACCTTGCGGTCAAGCGTCAGCGTTGGACTGGCGTCAGCCTGCTCGATCAGGTCGTTCATGAGATACCGGATAAACAGCGCGGCAAAGAAATGACGTGTCGTGTTGCTGTCCGGGCAAACGAGGAAGATCGCGGTCGGCTCACGGATGAAGTCGATGTCGTTCAGTTCCGGAGAGTGGCCGCAGACCATTGGCTCCAGCTCTGCGTCGATAAACTGCACGAGCTTGCCGAGCGCGGAAGAGAATACGTTCATAGAGGTTCGCACATCCGCGCTGGTTGCGGGGCCGACATAGTTCTTAATGCGTTCGTTGTTTACATGGGTAAGCAACTCCTGCATTCGGCTTCTTTGATTTGCTTGCGTACTGTCTTCCGTCAGACCATTCAGTTCAATAATGAGCCGGAATACGGAAATGATGTGCCGCTCTTTCGGTTCGCCGTATTCGCTCACCAGCAGTATCATGCCGGTGAGCAGCCCCTTGGATGTTTCTGTAAAATAGCTGCCGGAATCGCTTTTCTGCACATCACCCATGTTGTCCACAATGGATGACGAGAGGATTTTTGCATACCGCTCCGCGCGGCCGTAATGCAGCAGCCGCCCCTCATCCGTTTCAGCGGCCTTGTAGCGGTCAATATGCCGGTTGATGTTGTGCATGAGATTAAAGCAAGCGCTTTTAAGCGGTTCGGAGAAATTAAGCGACAGCACCCGGTAACCGCACTCCTGCAGGAACGTCCCACAGCTAAGCCGCAGTTCTCCCTTGCAGTCGGTTAGAATCATGCTTGCGCCTTTTCCTTTGGTGCGCTTATTCACCATTGCATTGTAGTAGATGCTGGGAATGTACAGCCGTTTGGTCTTGCCGCCGCCCGGAGGAGCGACCAGCAGAGCGCTGGCGTCGCTGGCATCCATAAGCCAACGGTGTTTTTCCCTGCCCAGAACAAAGCCGGGAACCTCTTCGGACTTCTCCGGCACCAGCCGGTACTGCTCCCGAATTTCATCTCTTTCAGCCCACCGTGCGGTTCCATGCTGGCCATTCCCGACTTTCCTGGCTGAAATGTCCATGTTGATACTAAAAACCGGCAGACTGGCGACCGCAACTCCGATTGCGAGGGCAAAGGGTAGTTTGTAATGCCATGATTTGGGTATCTCGTAAAAAAAAGTAGAGAAGGTCGGGCTGTCAATCAATGCACCCATCTCGAATATCGCGCTGAACAGCAGATATCCTGCCAGCGCTGCGATCACGCCTGCCAGAATTCTTTCCCTATTTTCCATATCTCTAACCACCGTCCTTTTTGTTTTTCCATGGGCTTTGCTGAATGGTATCACCGCCTAATCGATGTCCTGCATAAAATTTTGGTTGGCCTCCCGCTGCTTTTCGGTCAGCTGTTCTTTTTTTGCCGTTTGTTCCGGGGACAGCTCCAGCCCCTGCCCGCGCAGTTCAGCGGTAAGATGCTCTGCCGTGAATTGCTCCATACGTTGCACACGGGTCATGCAGCCCTCCAGCAGCCCTGCATTCCCCAGCACTGCCCCGCAGGAAAGCTGCTCCGGAGATTCCCGCAGGTTTTCCGGCACTCCAAATTTGCTTTGCAGCAAAAAGGAAAGGCAGCCCGCTTCAAACCGCCGGACTTCCGGTGGCTGGCTGGAGCTTTGTTCCACCAGACCGTGTCCGAAGGCTGCACAGAGCGCGGCCAGCTTTTCCTCCGGATGCATCCGGCTGCTGATTGTAATACGCGAGCCTTCGCTGCGCCAGCCGCCGAACAAGGCCAGCGCGGTTTCGTCGCTTTCTTTCACAGAGAAGCCGGTTTTCAGGACACTTTCCCGCAATCCGTCATAGACTTGTTCGGGAGTCAGAAAGCTATATGCTGTTTCACCGATTACCTGATCGTATTCCCGCTGGGGGCAGCTGGTCTGCGCAATGTCATAGACAAATCCGGCACGATAGACCGTGCGGCTTTGAACGGATAGCGTCCCGGTCCGGATAGCGGCACGTTCCGCCGGTGTAGCGGCTTCCGCGTCGACGAGCTTTCCGTTTCGCAGAAATCCCGATTTTCCCACCGGCATCCAGACCTTGATGCTGTTGCGAAAGTCCTTTACCCGATATCCCAGCTTGCGCCATTCTGTGATGGTAGCCACCTTCCGCGCGCCCGGAGCCTGCGTCCGGATCGCCGCCGCATTGACTGCGCCGTATCCGCCGAACCTGCCCGCAAGATGAATCAGCTGTGCGATTCCTTTTTCGGTCTTGGCCAATTTCTCTACAGTCCGCTGCGTATGCTGCTGTAACTGCCGAAAGGTATTGTCCTGCGGCGCAAGGCGCTCCGTAAAAAAAGATTCCGACTTCTCTTCCACCGGAATCCCTTTCTCTTTCGCCAGGTTCATTTCCCCGCGCATGCCTTCGCTGACCCGGTCACCGCAGAGCCACATACGGCCGCACTTTTCCAGCATCCGCAAGCCAATGTCCAGCGCCACTTCCCGTTCCTCCGGGATTTCGTCATTGAATAGTCCCTGGTACATGACGTGTGGCGCCAGCGGAATGTATCCCTCCCGGATGGCTTTCTCACAATACCGCATTGCGTTCTGGATGTTCTGCTCCACGTCGCCTCGCAAAGGGGACGCGATATATAACAGTTCTCTTGGCATTTTTACAACCTCCATTTCAACAAAAAACAGACAGTGAACCATTCACTGCCTGCTCATTACTTTGTATTCTTTTTTTACAGTTCAAAGACGCCGCGTTCATCCAGCCGGATAACATACGGCTCGGACAGCCAGCTTGGCTCCCCTACCTGAGCCATGAGGTTCGCCGTGACAAGATTCACACGCTCCAGATCGTCCAGGTGCACCTTGAAAAAGGCTTCGCTGGGTTCGGAATAAAAAATAGCGTACTGGTCACCACCACCCGCGTCTCGAGTGGTAATAACATGCAGCAGGCAGTCCTGCGCCTGCCTGTCCAGCTCTCGGATAAGGTTAAGAGCCTTTAATTCCTCGTTGGTGAAATTCGCGCTCAAATGCTCATTGAGCACCATTTCGTCATAATGGAATCCATCCATTTCTTCCTCCGGCAGCTCATACCAAAGCATCCTGCCGCTGTCTGTCACGCAGACCGCTTTCCCGGGCAGATAAAACCGGGCGCTGTTCGCTTCCTGTGCAAGATAGGCCGCGCCGATCTCGGAGGTGTCCACTGTTTTACTCATGGGTACTGTTTCAAAATACATGTTAGTCATCCTTCCTTTAATCATAATCATATGCCGGTTCTTTGTAATTTCTCCATGCCTGCATAGGGTGATTCCTGCCGCTTAATCTGTCATCGGTATTTGTTTCTCGATTTTGGTTGTTGTACCGCTCATTTTCCCGCGCCAGCTTCGCTAAGCTATACGCGCAGGAACGCAGGAGCAGTTTCGCGGTATACTGCGCTTTCTGCCGGATCTGACGTTTGACATACTCGTCATACCGGCGCGCAAACCGCATAACCGTGTTTTGCAGTGCGGTAGGCGTCCGTTTGCCTGGGCTGATGAGTTCCGCCAGAAGTTCAGAGTGCTGTTTTGCGGCAGGATGATTTTTCAGCAGCTTGTGAAGCAGAGTATTAACCTGTTCCTGCACCTCTTTCGGCAGCTCCGGATAGCTCACATCCCCTGCCCTGCGCAGCTCACCCTGCAGGGCAAGCAGCTCCTGCCGCAGCGGGGATTTATTATCTGTGGTCTTGAGCAGTCGCATAAACAAATCCCTCTGCAGATAGGACGCCAGCCGGTACTGTTCATATTGCTCCGCGAAGCGGATTACCATGCTCTGCAGGCCAAGCGGCGTCAGATCATCCGGATTTAACAATGCCTGTTTAATTTCCTCCGGAATCTGGATTTCTTCTTTGCTGTTCAGCAGATCCGCGAGAATTTCACTAACCTGCTCACGCACTTGTTCGTCCAGCTTCCGGAAAGCGAGCTGATCATTTGGAATATCGACCAGCAGATCGTGCAGTTCTTCAAGCTGGCCCCGCAGCGCGGGATTGCCTGTTTCTTTCAGCGCACCGGACAACGCAAGGTAAAGTTCTGAATTGTACCGGGCAACTGCCTTGTGCTCTTCCAAACGTTTGGAAAACCGCAAGATCGTGTTCTGAAACCCGAGCGGGGTAAATTCATCCGGATACAGCAATGCTCCACGCAGCTCTGGAGACAGCCTAATCTCGTTTTCCTGATCCAATACATACGCCAGAATTTCATGGATGGCGTTTTTCTTCTCATCGTCCAGTTTGCGGTAGCCTAGTTCCTTGTCCGGCACATCCTGTAGCTGCCCGGCAAGGGTCTCCAGCATTTTCTCCAGAGCCGGATCGCCGTCTTCCTGCAAGCAGGACGACAAAGAAAAAAATACACCCGAGTTGTATGCATGGATTGCCTTGTGTTCCTCCAGCTTTTTTGCAAACCGCAAGACGGTGTTCTGAAACCCGAGTGGCGTCAGTTCGTCCGGATGTAGCAATGCCTGTCTGACTTCCGCTGGGATTTGGATTTCTTCTTTGCTGTTCAGAATGCTGCCGAGCAGTTCCGTAATTTTACTTTTGGCATCGTCGTTCAGCTTGCGGAAATGGAGATCCCCGATCTGGACGTCCGCAATTAAAGTATGCAGTTCTTCCAGATCTGCCAGCAGCTTGGTGTCTCCATCCTCATCCAGTGCTTCGGAGAGTGCAAAGTAGACAGCAGAATTATATTGCGAAACCGCCTTGTGTTCCTCCGGCTTTTTGGCAAACCGCAGGATGGTGTTCTGCAGGCCCAGCGGCGTCAGCTCATCCGGATGGAGCAGCTCCTGCTTGACCTCGTCCGGAATTTCTTCTTTGCCGTTCAGGAGATCCGCGACGATCTCACTGACCTGCGCCTGCACCGGTTCGTCCAGTTTCCGGAACGCAAGCTGGTCGTTCGGAGTATCGTGCAGCAAATCGTACAGCTCCGCCAGCTGACCGCGCAGGGCGGGGCTTCCGGTTTCCTCATCCAGCGATTCCAGCAAAGAAGAAAACACCTCCTGCCGGAGCTGCGCCACGGCCTGGTGAACCGGCAGCTTTTTGGCAAAGCGGAAGATGGTATTTTGAAAGCCCATCGGGGTCAGCTCATCCGGTCTGAGAAATTCGTGCTGCAGGTTTTCCGGGACGTGTACCTTGCCGGAATCGAATATCTGCGCCAGGATTCCATTTGCCGGTGCGCGCAGGTCGATATCCTGCTCATAGTAGCTGAGCTTCTCCGGCAGAATCTCCTTCGCCAGTTTGTGAAGCCGTTCCAGCGCCCGCAAAAGCGGACTGTTTTCCTCTGCGAAGCTGTCTGAAAGAGCGCTGTACACCTCATGGTTATGCTCCGTGACCGCCCTATGCTGTTCCAATTTTTTTGAAAATTTTGTAATCGTGTTCTGGAACGTGACTGGCGTCAGGTCGTCCGGATGGAGCAGTGCCTGTTTCACTTCCTCCGGAATCTGGATTTCTTTTTTGCTGTTCAGGATGCCAGCCAGCATACCGGTGATCTTCTCCTGCAGCGGCTTCTCCAGATCTCGGAATCCGAGTTCCTCGTTGGGGATTTTAGCGACCAGCGCGTTGAGTTCCGTAAGCTTTTCCAGAAGCTCCTTATCTCCGTTTTCCCGGAAGGTGTCCGGCAAAGAAAAAAATACCGCGCCGTTATAATTGATAACCGCACGCTGCTCCGCCAGCTTTTTGGCGAAGCGAACGATCGTGTCATGCAGGTACCGGTTATCCCGCCAGCCGGGATCGAAAAATTTCTTTTCCAGCTGGTCAAGCGTGAGTTCTGGATTTTGGGAATCCTTCTGCAATTTCCGAAGATATTCCTGAAGCGCATACCGGAACGGTTCGCTGGCATCCGCCATCCGGTGCAGCAGCCCCCGAGTCTCCGCTTTTGCGTCCAGTGGAACGTAGGAATAAGCGGTGGCGAATTCATCGTCTTTGATCTCATTGTACAGAGT
>JAEXAZ010000143.1 GCA_023394255.1 Bacillota bacterium
GCGAGAAGGAGGACTCACCGATGGGAAGTTATGTTCCCACAACGAAGGAGGAACGGCGGCAGATGCTCGACTTGATCGGGCTTGCGTCGATGGACGATTTATACGCCGCCGTTCCCGCCTCGATGAAGATTGACCGCGTGAACCTCCCGGACGGGAAGTCCGAACTGGAGGTGCGCGGGATGATGGAGGAAATCGCGGGCAAAAACCGCGTCTTCCCGGTCATCTTCCGCGGCGCGGGGGCGTATGACCATTACATTCCGTCCATCGTGAAGTCGGTCGTTTCCAAGGAAACGTTCCTGACCGCCTATACGCCGTATCAGGCGGAGATTTCGCAGGGCATCCTGCAGTCCATTTTCGAGTTTCAGACGATGATCTGCGAGCTGACCGGCATGGACGCGGCGAACGCATCCGTCTATGACGGCGCGTCGGCGGCGGCGGAGGCCGCCGCGATGTGCCGTGAACGCCGCCGCACGAAGACGCTCATCTCCGCCGCCGCGCACCCCATGGTCATCCGGACGGTGCAGACCTACTGCGAAGCTGCGGGAACCGAAGTTGTGCTTGTGCCCGCAAAAAACGGAAAGACCGACAGCGAGGCGCTGGCATCCCTGCTGGACGATTCGTGCGCCTGCTTTTATCTGCAGCAGCCGAACTATTACGGCCTGATTGAGGACGCCGCCGCGCTTGGCGAACTGGTTCATCAAAAGGGTGCCAAATACATTATGGGAAGTAACCCGATTGCCGCCGCCCTGCTGAAAACGCCCGCGGAATGCGGCGCGGATGTGGCGGTCGGCGAGGGCCAGCCGCTTGGGATGCCGCTTTCGTTCGGCGGCCCGTATCTGGGCTTCATGGCCTGCACACAGGCAATGATGCGCAGGCTCCCGGGCCGCATTGTGGGGGAAACCACCGATGCGGACGGGGAACGCACGTTTGTTTTGACCTTGCAGGCGCGCGAGCAGCATATCCGCAGGGAGAAGGCCTCCTCCAATATCTGCTCCAACCAGGCGCTCTGCGCGCTGACCGCCTCGGTTTATCTGGCGGCGATGGGCGCGCGGGGGCTGCGCGAAGCCGCCTCCCAATGCTGCTCCAAGGCGCATTACGCAGCGTCCGCGCTGGAACAGGCGGGTTTCCCGCTTCGCTTTCAGGGGGACTTTTTCCACGAATTTGTAACCGAGTCCCCTGCGGATGCCGAAAAGGTGCTGGAAAAACTGGAAGCCTACGGGATTCTCGGCGGGCTGCCGGTGGAGGGCGGTATCCTCTGGTGCGTTACCGAAAAGAACACCAAGGCACAGATCGACCGGCTTGCCGGACTTCTCAAGGAGGTGAGCGGTCAATGAACCTGCTTTTTGAAATCAGCCGGGAAGGGCACGGCTGTTCGATTCTTCCCCCCTGCGACGTGCCGGTGACGTCCCTGCCGGAAACCGAGCAGCGCAAAAAGGAACTGCGCCTGCCGCAGCTGGCGGAGGTGGACATCAGCCGCCACTATTCCGCGCTTGAACGGCGCGCGCACGGGGTCAACAACGGGTTTTATCCGCTTGGCTCCTGCACAATGAAATATAACCCCAAAATCAACGAGGAAATGGCGGCTCTTTCCGGTTTTGCGGGAATCCACCCGCTCCAGCCCGCACATACTGTGCAAGGGTGCCTGGAGGTGCTTGCCACCGCCGAACAGTACCTTTGTGAAATCACAGGTATGGACGCTATGACATTTCAGCCGGCGGCAGGCGCACACGGGGAATTTACCGGGCTGCTGCTGATCAAGGCCTATCATCAGTCACGCGGCGATACCGGTCGGACGAAAATCATCGTACCGGACGCGGCGCACGGCACCAACCCCGCTTCGGCGGCAATGGTAGGCTTCACGGTGGTCAACGTCCCGTCCAATGATAAAGGCTGTGTGGATCTGGAGAAGCTCCGCGCGGCTGTCGGCCCGGACACCGCGGGCCTGATGCTCACGAACCCCAATACCGTAGGGATCTTCGATGAAGCGATTCTGGAGATTACAAAAATCATTCATGACGCCGGGGGGCTCAACTACTATGACGGCGCGAACCTGAACGCGGTCATGGGAGTGGTCCGGCCGGGCGACATGGGGTTTGACGTGATCCATCTTAACCTGCACAAGACCTTCTCCACGCCGCATGGCGGCGGCGGGCCCGGCTCCGGCCCGGTCGGCTGCAAACAGCTGCTGGCGGACTTCCTGCCCCTCTATCACGCGGAAAAGGCTGGTGAAGGCTATGCGTTCGTACAGCCCGCGCAGTCTGTGGGCAGCGTGAAAGCCTTTTACGGCAACTTCCTTGTGGTGGTGCGCGCGCTGGCCTATCTGTTTACGCTGGGCGGCGACGGCGTGCGAGAGGCGGCACAAAACGCCGTCCTGAACGCCAATTATCTCAGGGAGAAGCTGAAAGGCACCTATGAGGTGGCCTTCGACGGCATCTGTATGCACGAGTTTGTGCTGACGCTCGAAAAGCTCAAAAAGGAGCGGGGCGTTTCTGCGCTGGATGTTGCCAAGACGTTGCTTGACCATGGAATCCATCCGCCGACGATGTATTTCCCGCTGATTGTGCACGAAGCGCTGATGGTGGAACCCACCGAAACCGAATCCAGGGAGACGCTGGACGCGGCTGCGGAAATCTTCCGCAGTGTTTATGAGCAGGCGCTGCGCGACCCGCAGTCGCTGCATGACGCCCCGACGACCGCGCCGGTGCGCCGTCCGGACGAAGTGGCGGCCGCACGCAATCCGCGCCTGCGCTATCCATTTTAACAGGGATGCCGCCCTGCCCCGGCGGGGCGGCATGCCGATTACAGGAGGACTTTCATGATCGACCATATCCGCACCGTAACCGCCCCCGGCGCCTACCCCTATCGAAACCTTGCGCTGGAAGCCTGCCTGCTGGAACAGGTGGAGCCGGGGGAATGTATCCTTTATCTCTGGCAGAACCGCCGCACGGTGGTGGTCGGGAGGAACCAGAACTGCTGGCAGGAATGCCGGGTGGAAGCGCTTGAGGCCGACGGGGGCTTTGTGGTGCGCAGGCTGTCCGGCGGCGGCGCGGTATTCCACGATCTGGGGAACCTGAACTTTACGTTTCTGGTGCGGCAGGAGGACTATGATGTCGGCAGGCAGCTCGATGTCATTCTGAAAGCCGTGCAGAGTTTCGGAATTCCCGCGGAAAAATCCGGCCGCAACGACCTGACCGCGCAGGGCCGCAAATTTTCCGGAAACGCCTTTTACCGTTCGGGGGGGCACTGCTATCATCACGGTACCCTGCTGATTCAGGTCAACCGGGAAGAACTGTCCAAATATCTGAATGTTTCCGCCGCAAAGCTCCAGTCCAAGGGGGTCGCGTCGGTACAGTCCCGCGTCGCCAACCTGACGGAATTCTGCCCGGGAATAACGCTCGCCAGGATGCAAAAGGCTCTGATTCAGGCTTTCGGGGAGGTCTATGGTCTCGAACCTTCGGAACTGCCGCCGGAAAGGATTCCCGAAGACCGCCTGCTGGAGTGGGAAAATAAATTTTCCTCGCAGGAGTGGATTTTCGGCCGGACGATTCCGTTTACCGCCGAGTTTTCCGAACGGTTCGGCTGGGGAGACGTTGTTTTGCGCCTTCAGGTAAAAAGCGGAAAAGTAGTTCAGGCCGCCGCCTTCTCCGACGCGATGGAGGAGCGGTTTATCTCCGCTTTGCCCGCGGCGCTGGAGGGCGCGGAGTTTTCATCAAAAGCCATGCGGGAGGCTGTCCTGCGGCTCGGCGCTTCAGGAGCGCCAGGCGGGCAGATGGCGGAGGATATCGCGTCGCTGCTGCGTGAAATTTAAGGAGGGGAATAATGGCTGATTACCAACTGATTATCATCGGCACGGGGCCGGGCGGTTACACGGCGGCAATCAGGGCGGCGCAGCTCGGCATGCGGGTTGCGCTGGTTGAAAACCGCGAGCTGGGAGGGACCTGCCTGAACCGCGGCTGTATTCCCACCAAAACCTTTCTGCATACGGCAAACCTGCTGCGGGAATTGAACCGGTGCGGCACGTTTGGTATCCACGTCGACGGAGCAACCGTGGACATGGAACGGATGTATGCCCGCAAGGACGAAGTGGTCGCGCAGCTTCGCGGCGGAATCGAAGCGCTGCTGAAAGCGAACAGGGTTGAGCTGGTTCACGGTACGGCCCTGATTTCCGGCCAGGGGACGGTTTCCGTAGAAGGCAGGAGGCTGACTGCGGACCATCTGCTGATCGCGGTCGGTTCCAAACCGGCCCGGCTGCCGATACAGGGGCTGGACCTTCCGGGGGTTGTGACCAGCGACGGGCTCCTTGCGGACGCGGGGACCCCTGTCCGCCGGCTGACCATTATCGGCGGCGGCGTCATCGGCGTCGAGTTTGCCACAATTTTTCAGGCGCTCGGCTGTGAGGTCACGATTCTTGAGGCGATGGAACGGATTCTGCCCGGCATGGACCGGGAGATTTCCCAGAACCTCACGATAATTCTGAAAAAACGCGGCGTCAAAATCGTAACCGGCGCGCGCGTGCAGGAGGTTACCAAGGCGGGTCCCCTCTGCTGCACTTATACGGTGAAAGAGGCTCGGCAGACGGTTGAAGCAGACAGGGTGCTGGTCAGCATCGGCCGCGCCGCCAATACGGAACACCTGCTCGACGGGGTCGACCTGCATCTGGACCGGGGCGAAATCCCCGTGGACGCCAACTTCGAAACCTGCGTGCAAGGGATTTATGCCGTGGGGGATGTAATCAAAGGCGGTGTCCGGCTGGCTCATGCCGCAACCGCGCAGGGGCTTGCCGCCGTTGCGCATATGTGCGGCCAGGCGCCGTCCGCCGATCTCTCCATTGTGCCCGCCTGTATCTATACCGACCCGGAAATTGCCTGCGCCGGAATGACTGCGGAGGAAGCAAAAGCGGCAGGCATCCCCGTGAAAACCGGGAAGTTCCTGATGTCCGCAAATGGGAAATCAATGATCGAACTTGCGGACAGGGGCTTTGTTAAACTTGTCTGCCATGCCCAGACAGGCGTGCTTTTAGGCGCGCAGCTGATGTGCAGCCGCGCTACCGACCTGATTGCGGGCGTTTCCGCCGCGATTGTCAACGGGATGACCGCCGAACAGCTTGCGTCGGCGATCTATCCGCATCCCACCTTCAGCGAAGCAATTTGGGAAGCGGCGGAAGACCTCGACGGCCGGGCGGTCCATGTAGCGCCCAAACGTTAAGACGAATCCTATGAGCGCCCGTCTGTGACACAGACGGGCGCTCTTTGTCTGTGGAAATCTTATACTCAAATTGTGGAGGGGGCGAAAAATGTGATATAATGAAACCATATCCCCCAAAACAGGAATTTTCAGAGGATAAAGGAGCGTTTTATCGATGAAAATACTGCGACCGAACAGGCACTTTTTCAGAGATTGGTGGCTATCCGTTTCCATTCGCAGAAAGATGCTCTTTTTTATAGGGCTTGTCATTTTTATGGTGCTGTTTATCACCTTTTCCTGTATCGGCATGCTCAATATTTATCTGCGGGATTTCAATATTGTTCTGGGGGACAGCTATTCGGTCAACGCCGCGCTGATCAGCTTTGAAAGAGAGCAGGAGGCATACAGGGTATACGCGAATGACAGAAGCGACGACCTGTACGCCGGCTATGAGGCGGCCCGGAAGGCGGCGAAGGAGGATATATCCCATCTGCGCTTCAGCTATCGGGATACCGGCATCAGCCGTTACCTGCTGACCCAGGCCATCCGCATCTCCCATGAGGCCTATATGAGCCGCTGCGACAAATCGCTGAGCCGGCCGCAGGAAAGCGATACATTCATCAAAGAATATTACACTACGTTAAAGACAGGAAGCTATATTGACAGCTATATGAAACAGCTGATGCAGACAACTCTGGCGGAAGGCAATGAAGATTATTATAATAAGGTGCGGGTATTCCGCATCCTGCCTTTTCTGGCCATTGTCATGGCCGCGGTTATTATTTTGTTTGCAATCGTGCTGTGCAGCATCACTGTCCAGCACATTATCAATCCCGTGCTCAAGCTTGCGGACGCTTCGCGGGAAATTGCCGTCAATAATCTGTCAGGCCCGGATGTCCAGGTATCCAACCGCGATGAAATCGGGGAGCTGGTTACTGTTTTCAACGTCATGAAACGCGCGACCGCACATTCGATCGCCACTTTGCAGGAAAAGAGTGAGATGGAAAACCGCCTTCATCAGGAAGAACTGGCGCGCATCAATACGGAAAAGATGCTCAAGACCATGCAGATGTCCCTGCTGCAAAGCCAGATCAACCCGCATTTCCTGTTTAATACGCTGAATACCATTTCGCGCACGGCGAAGATCGAATCCGCGCGCAATACCGAGGAACTCATTCTGCGGCTGGCCAACCTGTTCCGCTACAACCTGCAGACGGCAAGCGAGCGGGTTCCGCTGACCCGGGAGCTCAACATCATCCGGGACTATATTTATATTCAGCACATGCGGTTCGGGGCGCACATCGTTTTTGAGATTGACTGCCGCGTCAATTCGGACGAGATCATGGTCCCGACCTTTACGCTGCAGCCGCTGGTGGAAAACGCGGTCATTCATGGCGTGGCCCCCAGGGAAGGCGGCGGCCAGATACGCATCCGGATCAAAGAACGCCGCGGCGAAGTGACGCTTTCGGTCACGGACAGCGGCGGCGGCATGCTCCCCGGCCGCCTGCGGGATCTGCTGGATGATACGGCGCAGCATAAGGGGCACTTGTCGGGAATTGGGCTTGGAAACGTGAAGACACGCATGGAGCTGCTCTATCCGCGCAGCAGGTTCCGTATCTTCAGCCGGGTGGGGCTTGGAACGGCGGTCCGCATCACACTTCCGGCCGGCCGGGAAGAACAGTAAGAGGAGGGGCGCAAATGTATCGAATTGTGGTGGCGGACGATGAACAGCTGGAATGTGAGGCGCTGCAGAAGGTGCTGAGCGAATTCCTGGACGACTCCCGCATAGTACAGGCGTCCAACGGGCGGGAAGCGCTTGCGGCTGCTCGGCGGATTCATGCCGACCTTGCCATACTGGATATTGAGATGCCGGGCATGGGCGGGATTGAGGCGGCGCGCCATATCCGCGCGGAGCTCCCGGACTGCCGGATCGTGTTTCTGTCCGCTTACAGCGAGTTCGGCTATGCCCGGCAGGCAGTCGAGCTCGGGGCGGTGAATTATCTGTTGAAGCCCTGTTCCGACAGGGATCTGCAGGGTGTGGTCAGCCGGGTGATTACCCAAATCGACGCACAGCGGGAAAAAGAGCAGGTGAACCGGCTTTCCAGCCGGAAAATTGAAAATCTGACGCAGTGGCTTGAGGAACAGCTGGTGCTGACCGTCATGGGAGGCTACCTGCGGCCGGAACGGGTGCAAAGCCAGCTGGAGGAACTCGGAATCCGATTTTGCAGCGGCACGTTTGCAATTATGCGCAGCCCGGATGGCGTGAGTACGGAACGCATCCGCGAAGAAGTAAAAGGGTCCCGCTGGCCGGAAGGGATCAGCCTGATCCCTTATGAATACGATGACAGGCTGTATTTGTTTGCGATCAGTTCCAATGGCGGGGACTGTGCGAGACTCCTGAAAAGCAGTATGGAGCGCCTGTCCGACTGGGCGGCCAAAGTCGGGGGGAAAAACCTGTTCTGTGCAATCGGCGACTGTTTTGACCGCCTGGAGGACGCTCAGAATTCTTACTACCAGGCGCAGGCCGCTTTGGCGCACTGTACGCCGAATCACCGTGTCTGCGGCACGCAGGACATTCTGGAAGAGCAGCATGAACGCACTGATTTTGAAAGCGCCATTTCGCGCTGTGTAATGGAAGGAAATGCCGAGGAAGCCGCGAACATGATGAGCATGGCGGTGGAGGGGCTCTGCGCACAGCAGCTGGAATATCAGTCTATCCTTGAAAAGGTGGAAAAAAGGCTTGACGGCGTGCTGAACCGCATTCAGGAGGAAACGGGAGCCGATTACAGGAATCTGATGAATCTGCATGAACGGTTTTCCTGCCTGGAAAGGATCGAGGAACTGGGAACGGCGGCCAGTGCGGCCCTCCGGGAACTGACCACGGAAGTAAACGGAACGCGGGGCTCCCGCATGACACAAATCATGCAGGAAATTGCGGATTATATTGGTGAACATTATCGGAGAGATATCTTTTTGCAGCAGGTGGCACGGGAAATGAACTACTCGGACGCTTATTTCAGCAAGCTGTTCAAGCAGTGCTTTCACAAAAATTTCATTACCTACCTGACCGAGACCCGGATGGAGGCGGCAAAGAGACTGCTGCGCAACCCGACTGTAAATATCAAGGAAATCGGAGCGCAGGTCGGCTATCAGGATTCCAATTATTTTACAAAGGTCTTCCGGCGCGCAACCGGGAAAAGCCCCTCGGAATACCGTGCGAGTGTGCTGCCGGATATGATCGGCTGACTGTTTCCCCGGACATGCTTTGTCCGGGGCGCTTTTTGCTATTTGGAATTATACAAATTTAATAAATAAAAATTAAAAATCTAGTTAAAACAGAAGTTGAATACAAAAAACAAAAAAATGGAGAATGAAAATTGTGCTAATTGCATGTTGATTGCTGCAATTATACCATACAGAAGAATGAAAAACGTTCAAACTTTCTTCACAACTGGTTAAAAAATTGCTAGGATTCGCAATAATTTACGATTTCATGAACGAAAGGCGTACGATATAATAATTTTAAGAGGCAAAGAAAGCCGAGTAAAATCAATTATATGGAGGAGAAAAAGAATGAAAAAACTTCTTACCGGTTTTGTGGCAGCAGTGATGGCTGCATCTATGGCCGCTTGCGGAGGTTCCGGTGCTGCGCCTTCTCAGACGGCTCCCAGCGAGGCCCCTTCGTCCCAGGCCGCTTCATCGGAAGCCGCGTCCTCGTCGCAGGCTGCGGCGGCGGAGCCTGAGTTTGTATTCAGATATGCGGAGAACCAGCCTCAGGATTACCCGACCACGCAGGGTGCCTATAAATTTGCGGATCTTGTCGAGCAAAAAACCAATGGTAGGATTAAAATTGAGGTCTATTACGGTGCCCAGCTGGGCGACGAGAAATCTGTCATGGAGCAGATGCAGTTCGGCGCGATTGATTTCGCGCGCGTAAGCCTGTCCCCTCTGGCGGAGTTCGCCCCGCAGCTCAACGTGCTCCAGCTTCCGTTCCTTTACCGCGACGGCGCGCATATGTGGAAGGTTCTGGAAGGCCCGATCGGCGATGAGTTCAAGGACGGCCTGGGGGATTCCGGACTGATCGGCCTTTCCTGGTATGATGCCGGAGCGCGTAATTTCTACAATTCCAAGAGGGAAGTCAAGACAATCGACGATATGAAGGGGCTAAACATCCGTGTCCAGGAAAATGAAATGATGATGGACATGATTTCCGCCCTTGGCGCGAACCCCACCCCGATGGCTTACGGCGAAGTGTATTCCGCGCTGCAGACCGGTACCATCGACGGCGCGGAAAACAACTGGCCTTCCTATGAGTCCACATCCCATTATGAAGTTGCCAAATACTTCAGCATCGACGAGCACACCCGTGTTCCCGAGCTTCAGATCATTTCCAAAATGACCATGGATAAGCTCTCGCCCGAAGACCAGCAGATCATCCATGAATGCGCGGAAGAATCGGCAAAGGTTGAGCGTGAGCTGTGGGCGGAACGCGAAAAGACCTCTGAGGAAAAGGTAAAAGCCGGCGGCAGCATTATCACTGAGCTGTCCCCCGAAGAAAAACAGAAATTCCAGGATGCCTGCAAACCCCTTTATGAGAAGTTTGCCGCGGACTACATGGATACGGTCAATAAGATCATCGAAACAAAATAAGGTTCCACAGGTTCTGAAACGGTGCAAGCCGCCCCTGGCGGGCGGCTTGCTTTCTGTCCGGGGAATGGATGGCATTTTTTTGGCCCGGATCAAACGGACGCACAGACAAAGCGTGTGCCGTACCGGGCAGATAAAAACAAAGGAGGGAAACGGATTTGAAGAAACTGCTCAACGCCGTAACAACGGCTTTTGATATGATCTATCGCATTTTGCTCGAATACTCTAAACTTGTGTTGCTGGTGATCGTATTTATTGTAAGCGCACAGGTTATCTCAAGAAAATTTTTGGGCACGTCTATCCGTTGGTCGGAAGAGGTCGCGCTGCTGCTGATGGTCTGGATGGCGTTTATTTCCATGGCAATCGGTGTGGAAAAAAAGCTCCACATTGCCATTACCATGTTTTATGATATGTTTCCGAAAAAAGTCAGATGGATTTTAGAGAAGATAAACTATGGGGTAATCTTTGCTTTTGGCGTCATTTTAATCAATTATGGCATCAAGCTGATCGATAGCACGTCGACCTCGACGCTGCCGGCGACGAAATGGCCCGCCAGCACACTTTACCTGATGATGCCTGTAGG
>JAEXAZ010000173.1 GCA_023394255.1 Bacillota bacterium
GACATAGACGCGGAAAGGACGAGGATCATGACGACGCCAATCAGCAGGTCGGGCAGGCTGCCGGCGAGCATGTCCGGCACAATCTGGTCAAAGACAGGCTTGCCGGAATCCGGCACTTTGTAGTAAAGCCTGCCGAAAGCGCCCATAAAATAGCTTCCCCCGGCAATTACCAGGGCAAAAACAGTGGAAATGATCGTGCCCGTCTGAATTGATTTTTCGTTCTTGATGGTATAAAATTTGTGAACCATCTGCGGCAGGCCAAGCGTTCCGAGGCTGGTCAGAATGACGACTCCGAGCAGGGAAAGCGGGTCCGGCCCGAAAAAGGAAACCAGGGAGCCGCTCAACCCCGGCGCGGAATCGGAAGGGATCTGGGAAAGCTGCGCCAGCGCCGACTGGAAACCGCCTTTTCCATTCAGAATCGCGGCCACTACCAGTATAATCCCCACCAGCATAATGACTCCCTGGATCAGGTCGTTCAGCGCCGCGGCCATATAACCGCCCACCACAACATAAATGCCGGTCAGCACCGCGATCCCAATGACGCACCAGGTAAAATCGATTCCGAAGGCCATGGAGAACAAGCCGGACAGGCCTTTATAAACCGAAGCGGAATACGGAACCAGAAAAACAAAAATCAGGGCGGAAGAAACCGTCCGCAGCGAATCGCAGCAATAGCGTTTCGCGAAAAAATCCGGCATGGTCGCGGACTCAAAATGTTTGGTCATGACGCGGGTGCGGCGGCCGAGCACCACCCAGGCCAGCAGGCTGCCAATCAATGCGTTGCCGATCCCGATCCAGGTGGCGGCAATTCCGAAGTTCCAGCCAAACTGTCCGGCGTAGCCTACGAAAACCACAGAGGAAAAATAGGAGGTCCCGTAGGCAAAGGCGGTGACCCAAGGCCCGACGTTTCGCCCGCCGAGCACAAAATCGCCGACGCTGCGCGCTTTTTTATGGCAATAAAGCCCCACAGAGACGGTTACCGCAAAGAAGATCATGAGCATAAAAATTTTTTCAAACATGCTGCTGCCTCCACTTCATTTTGGAGGGCAGGAAAAAATCCCGTCCCCCGGATTGCTCCAGAGGACGGGACGAACCCGTGTTACCACCTCGGTTTGCCGTCCGCCTCACGGCGGACAGCCTCAGCGGGTAGATGCAAAAAAGCACCACCCCGGCGCGTTAACGGGCGCCATGCGTCGCGGCCTACTTGGAAACCCGTTCGGTGCGCGGCTCTCGGAATGTATTCAGACAGACTGCCCCGCGCCTCTCATCCTCCGGCTGCTTTCTGTGGGGCAGGACCCTGTCTTACTGGTTTCCGGTCGTTGCTTTTTTCATTTAAATCGATGCTTTAAATTTAACACATAAAATCGATAAAGTCAAGTGGATTTATCAGTTTTTATAGGGCATGTAATTGAGGTCCGCGAACTCCCAGTCGACCAGGTTCCACCAGGCGGCAATATAATCCGCGCGCTTATTGTGGTATTTCAGATAATAGGCGTGCTCCCAGACATCCACCGTCAGGATGGGGCGCAGCCCAATGGAAAGGGGAATATCCTGATTGACCGTCGAGAGTATCCGGAGCCCGCCGTCGGGACAGCAGACAAGCCAGGCCCAGCCGGACCCGAAATGTGCTTCCGCAACTTCCGTCATCTGCTTTTGGAACGTTTCAAATGAGCCGAAACAGCGGTCAATCGCTGTCGCCAGCCGGCCCACCGGGACGCGGGAAGAGGGGCAGGGCGTCATGCCGTCAAAATACAGCTCATGTGCGTAAACGCCCCCGGCGTTGCGCAGGATCTGGCACCTCAGGTGCGATGGGAAATTCGGTGCGTCTGTTATCAGCCGCTCCAGCGGCAGGCATTTTAACGCGTCGGGCGCGCATGCCAGCGCAGCGTTCAGGTTTTTGACATAGCCGGCCTGATGCGCGTCATGATGCAGCATGACAGTCATGGTATCGATATACGGTTCCAATGCGCTGTAGTCATAAGGCAGGGGGGTCAGTTCAAACGGGTAGTGTTCATTCATCTCATCAAGTCCTTTCCAACAGACGGATATACCGCGCGTCGGCATATCCAATGGTTCCATAGTAATCCACCACATACCAGCCCTGCCATTCACCGTATACGGTGACCGGATTGCCGTTCCACGCCCTGGCAACCACCCGGGCGCCAAGATTGGGACGTTTGCGGATATTGAGCCAGCCTGAGCTTACCCGCACGACCCCTCTCCTGACCGGCTGCGGCGCGATAAACGGAATTCCGAAATATTCGGTCAGCGAAAGCACGACGTTGGCAGCGATTTCGCTGATGTTCTGCCGGATCCAGTTGGCGTCTTCTTCGTTGTCGTGGTAGGCGAACTCAATCAGGACCGCTACGGCCCTGGTTCGGGACACCTCCCCCAGACTGGTGGTTGGGAGAGTTCTCACAAGCCATTCGTAAGGATAGATGTCTTTTAAATTCTCCGCGATGATGTTGGCCGCCCGCTGCCCGTTCCAGCTGGTGGGATAATAGTAGACGTCACTTCCCTGCCGGAGGCCGGCTTCACCCTCGGGGGAGGCGTTGGAGTGGAGCGCCAGATGCAGGTCGTAGTTGCCCTGATTGGATTGGGCGATGGAGGAGGCGGCGGTCATGGTCGGCGTATTTCTTGTGAAGCGGATACCGCTGGAACGCAGGTAAGGCTCCATTGCGTCAGCAATGAGATTCATGTAATATTCCTCATTGCCGCCGCCTATGTAGGGGTTCCATTCCTGGGTTGACGGCGAAAGATAGATATTAGGCATAATCTTGCTCCTTTCGGGTTTCTCTTTCAGAGTATGCATCCGCCGAAGGAACGGTGCCTGAAATCAGGGGCCTATCTGCGTATAAAAGGAAAAACCGGCTGTACATGAACATGCACAGCCGGTTTCAGGCCGGATTTTACTTTTTTGAGCGCAGTTGTCCTTTTTTGTGCTATACTAAATAAAACAGATTGAAAAAGGAGCTCTTACAGTGCCGGACAGGATTCTGCTCAGCCATTTTCGGCAGAGCCTCGACAGACAGATGGTTTTGCGCCGGTTTCCCTGCGCTCCCGGCAGCGCGGCGCAGGAGGAACTTCCGGCAAGCTGTGAACGGCTGGAGCCGCTTTTCCGGCAGGCGGCGGAGCCAAAAGCGGTGATCGCTTTTGGAAACGCGCCTGTTCAGCTTGCGAACCGGTTCCTGCAGGCCGGGGATGGCGTTGCCTACGTGGTCAGCACGCTGGGAAGCGAAGTCGAACGTCTGGCAAAGGAATTTTTTGAGCAAAAGGATTACTTCAGCGGGATGCTGCTCCATGCCATGGCGGACGCTTATCTGTTTACGATGGAGCAGGAACTGCTCGATACGCTGAAAACCGCCTGCGAAGCGCGCGGCGTTGGCGTCGAAAGACGGCTGGAGGCGCCGCTTCATCTGCCGATGGAAGCGCAGCTGACCGCCGTGCGGGAAACGGACGCGGAAAACCTGCTGGGGATTTCCGTTACGGAAGGGCTGATGCTCTGCCCGGTAAAAAGCTGCTGCTTTGTGGCAAAGCTCACGGCGGACAGCTCCGTTTTCTGCGCGGCGCATGACTGTGGGGACTGTCCGAATCTCACCTGCTCTTTACGGAATCACGGTTTGTGAGATGCCCGGAAGCGCTTACGCGGTAGCGCTGCTGACAGCTTCCTCACAGGAACGCATGGCGAGGATGGTTTTAGAAATCAGGTCTTCCAGCTCCCAGCCGAGCAGATCGGCTCCCCGCTGGATGACCTCTCTGGAACAGCCTGCCGCGAACGCGGGGGTCTTATACTTTTTCCTGACCGATTTCAGCTCCATATCCTGCACGCTCTTGGAAGGCCGCATCAATGCCACGGCCCCGATCAGGCCGCTGAGCTCGTCCACCGCGTAAAGCACCTTTTCCATCTCGTGCTCGGGTTTGATATCGACCGTGAGCGCCCAGCCGTGGCTGGCCGTCGCGCGGATGATCCGTTCGTCTATCCCGTTTTCACGCATGATCTCCTGGCTTTTGACGCAGTGCTGCTCCGGATACTGCTCAAAATCCAGATCGTGGAGCAGCCCGACAATCGCCCAGAAATCCGCTTCGTCTCCATAGCCCAGCTCATTGGCAAACCACCGCATGATTCCTTCTACCGTAAGCGCATGCTTCAGATGAAAAGCATCCTGATTATAGTTGGTCAACAATTCCCATGCGCTTTCGCGGGAAAGCACTTTTTCCATAAAAGTCCCCTCTTTTCCGATAAAATAGCTATGAAAACTATTTTATCGCCAAATCGTGCAAAAGTCAAACCTCCGAAAGGGAGAAGAAAATTTAAAAGAAGGCTTGACAAAGCAGTTTAAAACGCATATACTAATATCATACTAAACGTATATGAATAACATGAATATGCGCGTTATGGAGGCGGGGCAATTGCAAAAGCAGGCTCCCCGTCCGGAAAACAGCGGTAAGTATTGTTCAACCGGTTATAAATTATATTGACTGAAAGAAGGAGATTGTGACATGTCCAACATCAAAAAAAGCTTGACTGACCTGATTGGAAAAACCCCATTGCTGGAACTGAGCAACTATGAGAAAAAACATCAGCTGAAAGCAACTGTAATTGGCAAGCTGGAATATTTTAATCCCGCCGGCAGCGTGAAGGACAGAATTGCGAAGGCCATGGTGGAAGACGCCGAGCAGAAGGGGCTGCTGAAGCCGGGTTCGGTCATCATTGAGCCGACAAGCGGAAACACCGGAATCGGGCTCGCGTCTGTGGCGGCCGCAAGGGGCTACCGTGTCATTCTGACCATGCCCGAAACCATGAGCGTCGAACGCCGCAACCTGCTGAAAGCTTATGGCGCCGAGCTGGTGCTGACTGAAGGCGCAAAAGGGATGAAGGGCGCCATTGAAAAGGCCCAGCAGCTTTCACAGGAGATCGAGAACAGCTTTATTCCGGGACAGTTTGTCAACCCCGCGAATCCCGCGGTTCATAAAGCGGCCACCGGACCGGAAATCTGGGAAGATACAGACGGGAAAGTGGATATTTTTGTAGCGGGTATCGGTACCGGCGGAACGATTACCGGAGTCGGAGAATATCTGAAATCCCAAAACCCCGATGTGAAAATCATTGCTGTTGAGCCTGCGGGCTCCCCGGTGCTTTCCACCGGCAAAGGCGGTCCCCATAAAATTCAGGGAATCGGAGCCGGTTTCGTGCCGGATGTCCTGAATACAAAGGTTTACGACGAGATCATTACTGTCGAAAATGAGGCTGCATTTGCCACCGGCAGGGAGATCGCACATACCGAAGGCCTGCTGGTGGGTATTTCCTCCGGAGCGGCGCTTTGGGCGGCGACGCAGCTTGCGGCCAAGCCGGAAAATGAAGGCAAAACAATTGTTGTTCTGCTTCCCGATACCGGCGAGCGCTATCTTTCCACCCCACTCTTCGCGGAATAGTAAAACGAAGCCGCTGCACGTTCAGACGTGCAGCGGCTTTTCTGTATGTAGAGCTGCTTGATCATCGGTAATCGTACAACTGCATGTCATCCACCTGGAGCATCAGCGGTGTATAGCCCTTTTCACCGCCAAGGTTCAGGATAGCGGTGTAGGTGGAGGTAATCATTTGTCCCTGCGCATCTTCGCGTTCGAACTGCTGCATGACGGTATAATCACCGGCCTCTACGGAATATTCGACGGTAGCGGCGTCAAAATGGACGCTGTCCGGCACGCGGGCGGCTTCCTTGACCATTTCATGAGCGAAGTTGATGGCCTGCTGGCGATACTCGTCCTGCCGCTGCGACGCCGACTGGGAAGCCCCCGATGGCTTTTCTCCCCTGTCGGCCCACTTTGGGATCAGCAGAAACGCAGCGGCGGCCAGCGCCAAAAGAATGATTGCCAGCACGGAAAACAGCAGGAATTTTTTATGGCGCCGGGGCGCCGCCGCTTCCGGCGCGTCAAGCGCCGGCGCATCATATTCGGCGGGGAGCGGGACGATGTCCTCGGCCTCCATCACGTCGGCACTGTAAAGGCAGTCCAGACAGTAATCAGAGATGCTTGTTTCCGCAAGCTCTTTTCCGCAGCGCCTGCAGCGTTTGGCAACGGGCTTTTCGGGCTGTGACGGGGTCAGGGGCTCTGTGCGGTCCTGAGGCATGTTCTGCTGAAAATCGGTGCGGTTCTGTTCCCGGCGGCAGGCGTCCCAGACCTCACGCCCTTCCCATTCTTCCCCGGAATCCCGCGGTTCCGCCTCGGAATCAGGCTGAGCGGGTTTTGCCGGCGCACCGCAGAACATGCAGTAGATGCTCTCGTCAGGGATTTTCTCTCCGCAGTTTCCGCAAAACATGACATTCCTCCTTTTGGGTTCGTACTTCTCTGCCCCGCAGGGACAGGAAACTGCCAGTATTATATAACAAGATGTATGCAAAATGCAACAAGGAGATGTTAAAAGCAAAATCTGGTTGACAAAAAATCTTCTGCATGCTATGATGTAACAGATCTAAAGATACCCTGCCCGCACGCTTTTATCTGGGGGAGTAGTCAGCACGGAGAGTGCAGTTAAATCAACATCACGGGCGCTGCCTGATACGGCGCCATGGTTTAACTTTAAATGACAAGACCTGTGTTTCGATTCAGAAACACAGGTCTTTTTATGATATTACGCAATTTTGCACATACTGCTATTAAAAGGGGACGATACAATGGAGTTTCTTCTGTCCGGGATTCTGGCGATAACCTGGCAGCAGGTTGTCATGTACTGCATCGGCGGTCTGCTGATCTATCTTGCAATCGGGAAGGGGTTTGAACCGGCCCTGCTCATGCCGATGGGATTTGGCGCGATTCTTGTAAACCTGCCGCTTTCCGGTGTGCTGGATCAGATTCTGGAAGGCGGAATCGAGTCGCACGGTATCATTCAGTGGCTGTTTGAAACCACGATTGAATCATCGGAAGCACTGCCGATCCTGCTGTTTATCGGAATTGGGGCGATGATTGATTTCGGCCCGCTGCTTTCCAACCCCAAAATGATGATTTTCGGTGCGGCCGCCCAGTTCGGTATCTTTTTTACCATTGCGCTTGCCTGTCTCTTTGGGTTCGACTTAAAGGACGCGGCTTCCATCGGCATCATCGGAGCCGCCGACGGGCCGACTTCCATCATGGTCTCGCAGATTTTTGATTCCAAGTATGTGGGTGCCATTGCGGTTGCCGCATATTCCTATATGGCACTGGTGCCGATCATCCAGCCGTTCGCCATCAAGCTGGTGACCACACAGAAAGAGCGTTCCATCCGGATGCCTTATAACCCGAGGAATATTTCCAAACTTACCCGCATCCTTTTCCCGATCATTGTAACCATCATCGCCGGACTGATCGCCCCGATGTCCGTATCGCTGGTAGGTTTCCTGATGTTTGGAAACCTGCTCCGCGAATGCGGCTGCCTGAACAGCCTGTCGCAGACCGCACAGAATGAATTTGCGAATATTATTACACTTCTGCTCGGGATTACGATTTCCTTTTCGATGCAGGCGGAGAATTTTGTGCGGTTCGAGACCTTCCTGATCATGCTGCTTGGACTGGTTGCGTTCGTCTTTGATTCCATCGGCGGCGTGCTCTTTGCAAAGCTGATGAACCTTTTCCTCAGGGAAAAAATCAACCCGATGATCGGCGCCGCGGGAATATCCGCGTTCCCAATGTCTGCCCGCGTCATCCAGAAACTTGCCATGGCGGAGGATAAGCAGAACCATCTGCTGATGCATGCCATCGGCGCGAACGTGTCCGGCCAGATCGGTTCGGTCATTGCGGGCGGCATCATCCTCTATCTGATTCCGCAGTTTGTAAAATAGGGGGGAAAGTGAAATGTTAAGCGCGCAGGTAATGACAAACTTTTTGATCTCTCTTGAAATTATGAGCCTTGGTATGGCGGGGATCTTTACCGTTATCCTCATCATCATGCTGGTCGTATTCCTGTTGGGGAAAATCGGAGGCGGCCAGGAAGACTTTGAGGACTGATACAAAACGTAAAAACCGGGAGCATGCATCCTTTCAGGACGCATGCTCCCGGTTTTGCCGCGTATTTTGAAGCCTTCTAAAATTTTTTGCGCAGGACATTGAATTCAAAAAAGTTCGTGTAAAACTCAAAGGAGCGCATGACAGGCCGGCTGAGTTTGCAGTAGCCCACCTCGTCCAGCATCATCAGGGCTTCGTCCTCGCGCAAATCAAGTTTTTTACGGATCGCCGGATCGGCATTTGTGGCGTAAACTTTGGAGATGGTTGTGACAACCGTCAGCCCGCAGTAGCGGTCGAGAATATCAAAAACGGGGGCCGCCCAGTCGATGTCCATATAAGCCATGCCGTCAAACAGGCTCAGCGGCAGGTAATCAATCGAATAGATGACAGGAGAATTACCGGCAAGCACCCGTTTTTCGCAGACAATGACCGAATCGGCAAGATCAAGCTGGAGCTTTTCGGCAAGCTCATGGTCCGCGGATTCCACCCGCAGGACAATGCTGTCCGCGGCCGGCCGGTAGCCGGCGTCCCGGATCAGGTCGTTATATTCAAACTTTAAATCCAGGCGGTTGTTCAGGTTTACGATTTCCCGGTTGATCACGGTCCCGATTCCGCGCACGCGCTCAATAAAGCCCTCCCGTTCCAGATCCGAAAGAGCGTCCCTGATCACTGTCCGGCTGACCCCAAGCCGTTCGGAAAGCTCGACTTCCGACGGAAGACGCTCCGAATGCGAAAAAACGCCCTCTTTCAATTCCTTAATTAAAAGAGAACTGACTTGGGTGGACATCAGCCTTCCGCCAAGATGAGGCAAATCATATTCCATTGACATCTTGAAAACCTCTTTCAATCAGATAATCGGTTTGTGGGAAACTTGCAGGTCCGGTAAACCCCGTCCCTTATACAATACCGGCGGGCCGATTTTATATAGATTATATCTTGCTTTTTGGCACTGATTACGCTATGATCTAAGTGATATGTAATACCAATTCACAAACTGCACAATTTTCCCAGTCTAAATAGCAGGATAACAAATATTCATATTATACAGGATTTCTGTTTGAAATACAAGCGGGATGGCTTAGAGGAGGGTTGGCATGCAAAAAACAGCATTTGCGATAAAGGGGAACCTGCTTTACAGTGCGGATAAAGACCATTTAAACAGTTTGCCGTCGGGTTACCTGATCTGTGAGGACGGCAAATCCGCGGGCGCGTTTGAGCGGCTGCCCGCCTGCTATGAGGGAATTCCCGTGGAGGATTACGGCGACCGCCTCATCATTCCGGGGCTTGTTGACCTCCACCTGCATGCGCCCCAGTACGGCTACCGCGCTCTGGGCATGGATCTGGAGCTGCTCGACTGGCTTAATATCAATACTTTCCCGCAGGAAGCCAGATATGCGGATCTTTCCTACGCGGAAAAGGGCTACCGGATCTTTACGGAGGAGTTGGCAAAAGGCGCGACGACACGTGCCTGTGTATTCGCGACCATCCACGTTCCGGCAACGGAACTTTTGATGGACCTTCTGGAAAAGACAGGGCTTAAAACGATGGTCGGAAAGGTAAACATGGACCGGAACAGCCCCGCATATCTGTGTGAGACAGATGCGGCGCGGTCGCTGGCGGATACCGGGGAGTGGATTGCGGACTGTGAGGGCCGCTATCGGAATACCACCCCCATTCTGACTCCGCGTTTCACCCCGTCGTGCAGCGACATGCTGATGGAAGGACTCGGAAAGCTGCAAAAGCGCACCGGGCTGCCGGTGCAGTCGCACCTGTCGGAAAACCGGTCTGAGGTTGCGTGGGTGAAAGAGCTTTGCCCGGATACCGGCTGCTATGGCGGGTCTTATGACCGGTTCGGGTTGTTCGGGGGGGACGGCTGTCCCACTGTGATGGCTCACTGTGTCTATTCTGCCGGGGAAGAACTGGATCTGATTGAGCGGCGCGGGGTGTTTATTGCGCACTGCCCGCAGTCGAATACCAATCTGGCTTCCGGGGTGGCGCCTGTGCGGACTTTCCTGGACAGAGGGCTGCGCGTCGGCCTCGGTACGGATATAGCCGGCGGCTTTTCCGCTTCTGTTTTCCGCGCCATGTGCGATGCGGTGCAGGCTTCCAAACTGCGGTGGCGCCTGTCGGACGATTCTCTGAAGCCGCTGTCGATGCAGGAAGCATTTTATCTTGGGACATCAGGCGGTGGCGCTTTCTTTGGAAAAGTCGGTTCATTTGAAAAAGATTACGAGTTCGACGCGGTGGTGCTGGATGACAGCGGGCTGCGTTCCCCGATGGAACTGACGCCCGAGCAGCGGCTGGAACGGGTGCTCTATCTTTCGGAGGAAAGCGCGGTAACGGCCAAATACGTCGCGGGCTGTAAAATAAAAGGGTAAATTCTGTTTGGAGGAGAGGCGGCCTCAGTCCGCCTTGAAATAAACCGGTTCCGTCGTAAGCGGCAAATAGGGCGGAACCCTGTCCAATACAGCGAGGAGGAGAAAACATGGTTGAAAAAAACACAAACACGGGATTTCTTGAGCG
>JAEXAZ010000167.1 GCA_023394255.1 Bacillota bacterium
AGCGGGAGTCGGCGTTGCCGTGCAGAATGCGCCGAATGATGTGAAAAGCCACGCGGATTATATCACACGGCGTTCCAATTGCGAGGGGGCTGTCGCGGAGCTGATCGAAAAATTTATCCTATGTGATATGTTTAGGGGAAACTGTGAAACGATTTAAAAAAATTTACGCGGAGATAACGAATGTGTGCAACCTTTCCTGCTCTTTTTGTGCGAAAACGGTAAGAGCCCCGCGCTTTATGAGGACGGAGGAGTTTTCTTTTTTGCTCAATGAAGTGAAGCCCTATACAGATTACCTTTATCTGCATCTGATGGGCGAACCGCTTCTGCATCCCCAATTGAAAGAGCTGTTGGAATTATGCCAAAAAAGCGGTATTAAGGTCAATATTACGACAAACGGGGTACTGATCGGTCAGGTAAGGGAGATCCTGTTACATTCCGCCGCGCTTCGGAAGGTGGCGTTTTCCATCCATAGTTTTGAAGCGAACGGGAGTAACGGAAGCCTGGAAAATTATATCCACGAAATCTGCGCGTTTATCAAAGAAACAAAAAATACGCAGCTAATTTGCGAATTGCGCCTTTGGAACGGCGATTCAGAAAGCCGGTTGGGTGAAAATGCGCTGAATGAAGCCGTTTTGAATTTGCTTGTGCGCGAACTTGCAATTCAAATTCCGACGGTAGAAAATTTGCAGGGCAGCCTGATGCTGCGCGAACGGTTATTTTTAAATTTTGCCGAGATTTTTGACTGGCCCGATCACGAGCGGCCCGATACGGAAGAGTCCGTATTTTGTTATGGCCTGCGCGACCACATCGGGATTCTTGCGGACGGAACGGTGGTGCCCTGTTGTCTGGACCATAATGGCAGTCTGACGCTTGGAAATTTATTCGTCACTCCGCTTGCCGACATCCTGTCCTCCGAACGGGCCAGAAAGATCTGCGACGGGTTTTCCAGCCGCAGAGCGGCCGAACCTCTTTGCAGCCGTTGCGGCTATGCACGGCGATTTTAATGGTAAAAGGAAGAATTGAAATGAGAACCATTTCCGAGGAATCAATCAAAGCGTATCTGAATGCCGATTTGGGCAAAGAGCTTTCTGTATACAGTGTCATTGATTCCACCAATAACGCGGCGAAGCTGCTGGCGAAAAACGGCGCCCCGCATGGGGCTGTTGTGGTGGCGGGCCGGCAGACTGCGGGAAAAGGCCGGCTGGGCCGCAGCTTTTATTCCCCTGATGCCGAAGGGATTTATATGTCGGTGATCCTGCGGCCGCAGCTTCCGGCCGAATATTCCATATTAATGACTTCCGCGATCTCAGTCGCCGCGGCCAGAGCCATCGAATCGGTTTCAGGGGTTTCAGTGAAAATCAAATGGGTAAATGACCTTTATTGGAATGGAAAAAAGCTCTGCGGAATTCTGACAGAGTCCTCGCTTGCCCCGGGCGGCGCCTTGGATTACGCGGTGATCGGCATCGGCATCAACGTATCGACCAACAGTTTTCCGCCGGAGCTTTCGGATAAAGCAACTTCACTTGCAGCGGCGGGATGCGGTGAATTAGACGCAAACCGGCTGATAGCGGAAATCCTGAACCAGTTTGCCGTCGTTTACCGCCAGCTTGAAACGCGGGAATTTCTTGAGGAATATAAGGTGCGTTCCTGTGTTCTGGGAAAAACGGTCCGGATCGTGCGGGGGGAAGACACCTATGAAGCAACTGCGACTGATATTGACAGGGACGCCCATTTGCTGGTAACCACCAAATCCGGTGAACAGAGAGTCCTCTCTTCCGGCGAAGTAAGTTTAAAAGGAAATTGGATGTAATCTGTGACATTTTAAGAAAACCGGCGTATTGATTAGCAAATTGGTCATAAAACCGACTAATTCAGTCTTACAGTTTGCTACAAGGTTAGCCAATTAACAGGATAAAGTGTAAAATAAACGGAGCGGCAGCCTGTATTGGGGCATCCGTGAATCCATTTGAATTATGGGAGAATGAAAATGAAAAAAATACTTTCTATTGTAATGGCGGCGGTTATGAGCGCTGCGCTTGGCGCTTGCGCCTCCGCTCCGGCACCGGCATCTTCCAGCGAGGCGGCTTCTTCCGAGACGCCCGCCGCGTCTTCCGAAGCGGCTTCCTCCGAGGCTTCGGCGGCTTCTTCCGAAGAGGCAGCGGACAGCAGCCTGCCGGAAACCTTTGTTTTGGGCCTGGACGCTTCGTTCCCGCCGATGGGCTTTACCGATCAGAACAACGAAATTATCGGTGTGGATATCGACCTTGCCAAAGCGGTCTGCGAGAAGCTTGGCATGAAATTTGAAGCAAAACCGATCGACTGGGCCAGCAAGGAAATGGAGCTCAACACCGACAAGATCACCTGCATCTGGAACGGCCTGACCATCACGGATGAACGGAAAGAAGCATTTGAGCTGAGCCGTGCCTATATGAGCAACGACCAGGTGGTGGTTGTCATGAATGATTCCGCAATCAAGTCCAAAGCCGACCTTGCCGGTAAGGTTGTTGCCGCGCAGTCCGATTCCTCCGGGCTTGAGGCACTGCAAAAGGATGAAATCTATTCTTCCATCAAAGATGGAGCGGCCAAAGAATATGCCGACTATGTTACCGCGATGGGCGACCTTGAGCTTGGACGCTGTGATGCCATTGTCATGGATTCCGTCGTTGCCAACTACTATATCACCGCAAACGCGAAGCCGATGACCGTTCTGGAAGATAAAATGGCTGCCGAGGAATACGGCATCGCTTTCAAGAAAGGCGAAACAGCCCTGCTGGAAGCGGTTGAAAAGGCGCTCTCCGACCTTGCGGCAGAAGGTACAATCGCAGAAATTTCTCAGAAGTGGTTCGGGCAGGATGACCTGATCACCACTTATTAATCTGATTCCAAAATGAAATCACCGCACTCCCATTCGGGCTGAGAATGGGAGTGCTGATTGTTTTCTGGGAAGAAATACTTTCACGATTCTTCTTGCTAGCGTTATAAAGAGAAACAGGAGTGTGCCCGTATGAACTGGAGCGATATTGTAACAACCACGGCGGCGCTGATGCAGGGTTTTGGCGTGGTCATGATGCTGTTTGCCGTCACATTGGCGGCGGCAATGCCTTTGGGATTCCTTTTGACACTGCTCACACGCAGCCGGTTTGCTCCTCTGCGCTGGCTGACAAACGGCTACATCTATTTAATAAGGGCCACGCCGCTGATGCTCCAGCTCTTTTTTATCTATTTTGGGATGCCTCTCGTCTCGGATTTCTTTAAAAGGCTATTCTTTTCCGCGGTTGTCTGCGCGATGGTTGGGTTTGTACTGAACTATGCGGCATATTTTGCCGAGATTTTTCGCGGCGGGCTTTTGTCCATCGACAAGGGGCAATATGAAGCCTGTCAGGTGCTTGGGCTGACCAAATTCCAAACCACTGTGCGTGTCATTTTGCCGCAGATGTTCCGTGTGGCTTTGCCGTCCATCACAAATGAATCGATTACTCTGGTAAAAGATACCGCGCTGGTTTTTGCTATTTCCGTTCCGGAAATTCTGCACTATGCAAAAGTTGCGGTCAGCCGGACGGGAAGTGTGTTCCCGTATATAATTGCATTCGTGATCTATCTGATTGTAAATACTCTTCTTCAGCTGTTCTTCAATTGGCTTGAGAAGAAAACCAGCTATTGATTGGAGGACGGAACAATGGAATTGATTCAGGTAAAAGGGCTGAAAAAGAGTTTTCAGGATACCGACGTGCTTACCAACGTCAGTTTTTCGGTCAACAAAGGCGATGTAATTGCGGTAATCGGCCCTTCCGGAGCCGGTAAAAGCACAATGCTGCGTTGTCTGATCAATCTCGAACAGGTGGATGGCGGAACGATCACGGTGGAAGGGGAAACCCTTGTCGGGGATGGTTCCTATCCTGACCATGTAAAGGTTAAAAGCATTACATCAAAGATGGGCATGGTTTTTCAAAGCTTCAACCTTTTTCCGCATCTGTCTGTCCGAAAAAATCTGACAATGCCTTTCATGCAGGTGAAGGGCGCGTCGAAAGAAGAAGCGGACAGGCTTGCCGAATCCCTGATCGGCAAAGTCGGGCTAAGCGGGAAAATGGACACGATGCCTTCCACGCTGTCGGGTGGACAAAAGCAGCGTGTCGCAATCGCACGCGCGCTGATGCTGAACCCGGATATCATGCTGTTTGACGAGCCTACTTCCGCGCTGGACCCGCAGCTTACCGCGGAAGTGCTGAACGTGATGAAACAGCTGGCCGCCGACCATATGACCATGCTGGTCGTCACACATGAGATGTCCTTCGCGCGCGACGTGGCAAATAAGATTTTGTTTATGTGCGACGGGGAAATTGCGGAGGAAGGCGCGCCCGAAGAGGTGTTCCGGCATCCCAAAGACCGGAGGACCGCTGAATTTTTCGGCGCTTCCAGTGGGAACAAGGCCTGAAAGAATTGGTATAAAATTGGTATAAAATAGGATTATTTTTCAGAGATACCTGCCGGGCATCCCCGGCAGGTATCTTTTTTAGGTACGGACTGTCATTTCGGTTGGACATTCAGCGTAAACTATGAACGGGGACTGGTTGTTCCTATGCTTGCCTGAAGGAGAGGAAACATGAAAAGAACCGTAGCAAAATCGCTGAACGCAGTCATACTGAGTATTTTTTTGCTTATCGGATGCGGTTCGAAGGCAGTGCCGCTGACGGATGAGTTGGTACAAATGAAAAACGGGCAGTCTTTACAGGATGTTGCGGACCAAATAGCAGAAAAAGTCGGAATGCAAATGCCCGCGGATGTCGATGAAACAGCGCTCAGGGAACTGTTTTATGTCAGCAAAAACGATGCTGAGGAATTTGCGGGCAAAATGGCGATGCAGGCCGGCGATACGGAGCAAATCGTCGCAGTCAAAGCGAGCCCCAGGAAAAAGCAGGCAGTTATAAACAGTCTTGGAAGGCGCCTGTCCGAAGCCCAGTCCTTCCTTTCCGAAGAAAAGAAAACCGCAGGGAACGGACAGATCATCGAAAAAGGGAATTACGTGTTTCTGCTGATTCTGAATGACGCGGCGGAAGACCGCAATGTGGATATGGAGGATGCCGTTGCTCTGCTTAACGAAGCTTTCTTAGGAGAAAGTTAGAATTTTTAGACTTGAATAAAGCCATGAAATTTGGTAAAGTGTACTGGATATGGAAGTGTCTGGTGCGCTTTCTTTTTTAAGGGGGTATTGGATGGTATTCAGCAGCATCCTGTTTTTGTTTCGTTTTCTTCCGGCGGCTTTTGTCGCCTATTATCTGACACCCGCAAAACTGAAAAACCTGACCCTCCTGATTGTGAGCCTGGTTTTTTATTCGTGGGGAGAAGTGCGCTATTTTCCGATTATGGTTTCCGTTATTCTGGTCAATTATCTTGCGGGGCTTTTAATCGAAAAATGGCGCGAAAAACAAGCGCTGCGCCGTGTGGTGCTGACGGTCTCTGTACTATTCAGTGTCGGATTTCTGGCATTTTTTAAATACAGCAATTTTCTGATCCTGAACGTCAATGCGCTGGTGGGGACAGCAATTCCCTATCTTGAGGTCACCAAAAACCTGCCGCTTGGCATCAGCTTTTATACGTTCCAGATCATGACCTATACAATCGATGTTTACCTGCGCAAAATTGACGCCGAGCATAATTTCATTAACTTTGGTACCTTTGTGGTGTTGTTCCCCCAGCTGATCGCGGGCCCGATTGTAAAATATATCGATATTCGCAGGGAATTGCATGAACGCACAATCAGCCTGGCGGATATCCAGGACGGGATTGCCTTGTTTATTCTGGGGCTGGGCAGCAAAGTGCTGCTTGCGAATTCTGTGGGCGCCCTCTGGACACAGGTTGAACAAATTGGGTTCCGGCAGATTTCCACCCCGCTGGCTTGGCTGGGGATTCTGGCATTCACTTTACAGATTTATTTTGATTTTTCCGGCTATTCGCTGATGGCCATTGGGATGGGCAGGGCGATGGGGTTCCATTTCCCGCAGAACTTCAATTATCCCTATGTTGCCCGCAGCATCACGGAGTTCTGGCGGCGCTGGCATATGACGCTTTCCGGCTGGTTCCGGGAATACCTGTATTTCCCGCTTGGCGGCAGCAGGGTAGGAACCGCCCGCCAATACTGGAATCTGTTGATCGTATGGGCCGCGACCGGCCTTTGGCACGGCGCAAGCTGGAATTTTGTTCTGTGGGGGCTCTACTTTTTTGTGCTGATTTCCTGTGAGCGCCTGTTCCTCAAGCGTTTTTTGGACAAGCACCGCCTGTTTTCACACCTGTATTTGATTTTAGCGGTGATTCTCGGATGGGTGCTGTTTGCGATCACGGACATGAACCAGATGGGGGTATTTTTGAACCGGCTGTTCTGTTACCGGGGCGGCGACGATTGGCTGTTCTTCCTGCGCAATTATGCGGTCATCCTCCTGCTGGGGGCGGCCATGTCCACACCATGGCTTCGCCGTTTTTCGGAAAAGCATCAGAAGCTGGCCCGCCTGCTTGGCGTTCCGTTCCTTCTGGCGGTGTTCCTGCTTTCGGTTGCTTATCTGGTAGATTCCACCTATAATCCGTTCCTATATTTCCGGTTCTAAGGAGGCGAAGCCGTTTTGCAGGCTTTTCAAAAATATTCCCTGCTCCTGTTATTTTCCGCGCTGCTTCTGGCAACTTCCGTTGCGGACATGTTTGCGAGCAGCCGCCAGTTCAGTGAAATGGAAAACCGCTACCTCTCGCAGCGACCAAAATTCAGCCTGTCGCAACTGTTTCGAAATGAATATACGCCCAAATACGAAGCCTATATCAACGACCAGTTTGTAGCGCGTGATGCCTGGATTACGCTGAAATCGGTCAGTGAATCCGCGCTCGGGAAGATCGAAAATAACGGCATCGTATACGGCGGCGCGCATCATATGTTCGAAGATTACAGGACGACTGATGAACGGCGTCTGGAACAGAATATCAACTTTATCAATGCGTATTTTGAGAAGTATCTGGGGCAGTCAAACTTTACGGCGGCAATTATTCCAAGCTCCTATGCGGTATTGGACAATCTTGTCCCGCGGGGGCTGCAAAATGTGGATCAGAATAAAAGGATTCAGGAAATCAATTCCCGCATTCCGAACGGCGTGGCGGTTTGGGACCTGTTCCCGGCCATGAAAGGGGCGGTGCAAAAGGCGGAGGCCGAAGGCATCCAAGACCCTGTCTATTACAGGACGGACCACCACTGGACAACCTTTGGGGCCTACAACGCCTACCGGAGTTTTGCACAATCCAAAGGACTGAAAGCGGTTGACTGGGACAGCCTTTGGCCGCTGGGGCATCAGGTTCCCGATTTTTACGGCAGCTATTACAGCAAGTGCAAACTGTATTCCGCGGTTCCGGATACGATCACCTATTTTGATATCCCGTTTCAGTCTGTTGTAATCGACGGGGAAGAGAAGCCCGGCCTATACGATTCTTCGCTTTGGGACAAGCGGGACAAACACGCGGCTTTCCTTTGGGGCAACAACGGCGTTACGGTCATCAAATCCCAAAACAACTTGAATGCGCAAAAGGACAAAACCACCAGAATCCTGCTGATTAAGGACAGCTACGGGAACAGCTTTGCGCCGTTCCTCACTTACAGCTATGATGAAGTTTATGTGGTTGATCTGCGCTCCATGACGGAGAAAATGAGCGATTTCATGGCTGCCCATTCGTTTGATGATGTGCTGCTTCTGTACAGCTTTATGAATTTTTCGAGTGATACCAATATCTCACTGCTTACGGAATAAACGAAAAAGAATCCCGCCGGTTATTCGGCGGGATTCTTTTTTTCCTGCTTGATATGGTTTTCTTCTTCATAAATAGATTCAAAATCCGTCATTTCCGCCTTCATGGGAATACGGATTTCCATCGTTTTTCCGTCGTCCTCCGTCACACTTTTACCGGAGGGGTTCTGATTTTCGGCCGGGGGTATTTTACCCCATTTTTTCCCGATCAGATTCGTCAGCAGCAACAGCAGATAAACAATCGCAAACATGCCGAGGAAACTGAAAATGAAACGAAGATAAACTTTCATCCCGTCCGGCTCCGGTTCCACGTAATTGGGGTAGGAGTCAGGGGAAAGGTAGGGGGCAAGTCCGAATACATTGGTATAAAGGGCAATGACGGCGTACTCGGTAGCGTCTACGCCCGATTGGCCTCCGGCAGTTTCCGCAAACCCTCCATCCGTGTTCAGGTATCCGTCCAGGGCATCCAAAAGCGTATTCCCGTTCTTCACAAACCTGAAATCCTCTGTGGAAACGCCCATGGTGCTCAGTGCCGTCAATACTGCCGCGGTAGTGATACAGTCGGGATTGTCCGCAGGGAAAGAGCCGTCTGCGCTTTGCTGCCCTCCCAGCCAGTCCAGCGCCTTATTGAGCGCGGAATCCACATAAGGGGTACTTTTGTAAGGGGACAAGGCCACCATTACCCTTGCCGTCGACAAAGCGTCGGGTTCGCGCCCGGTGGTGGGGGAAAAACCGCCTGTCCTGTGCTGTGAGGAAACAATATAGTCAACCAGGCTGGTAGGGCTGTTCCGCGCGGTTTCCGGTATGGACGCATGTGTGGCGTCATAAGCCATCAAAGCGCCGCAGGCGCTGTTGAGACCCGTTTCATAGGGGTCTTCATGGCTGGATAACAGCGCGATCAGATCTTTATTTTTATAATCCGCAGGATTTTCGCCAACCTTAATGAGAGAAAGAATCGCCTGCTCCAACCGTTCGGCCGACGAAAAATCGGTCTGCATGGCGCTGTTCAGTTCCGCCGCAAGATTCCCGCTGGCATCCTCGCGGATCTGCCTTGCTCCCAGCGAATAAGCTGTAATGCTGTTCTGCCCGGCGGGACTGCGGTCAAGATATTGCCAGGTCTGTTCTGAAACAGGAAACAGGACCTGCTGCTCATCGGCAAAAACGGCAGATGCGGCAGAAAAAAACAGCGAACAGGCGACTGCCGCTGCAGCAATGCGTTTCAACTGGGATGGCGCCCCTTTCCTTTCAAATAATTTTACAGTAATTTATTATCCAGTATAATACATTTTAAAAAATTTTTCAACTGATGCCCGAAATACAAATTTGCCCAAAATAGTGTTTGAAAGATTGCCGCGGATACGGTATAATATTTTTAATGCCGACAAGCAGGGCTTGCCGGCGGAATGTTTTGAAAACAGGACTAAGGAAGGTGCTCCCGTGGCTACAAAATTTATTGTCCCTTTGCAAAAAATCATCAAGGACTTCAATTTGGAGACTATTTATTTGCCTGAGGACGCGAACACAATATCCATTTCCACACCGGAGGTGGATCGGCCCGGCCTTCAGTTAAACGGTTTTTTTGAATATTTTAATCCGCAGCGGTTTCAGATCCTTGGAAAAAGTGAATTCGCCTTTTTGGACCAGTTTAATGAGGATGAACGGTTTAAACGGGTTGACTGTTATTTTTCCCATAATCCCGCTGCGGTCGTGGTGACCCGGAGTCTGGAAGTCGCCCAGCGGATGGTGGATCTTGCGACGGTGCATAAGGTGCCTTTGCTGCGGACTGCCGACGGTTCCTCGGAGTTTATGGCCTCCCTGATTGCGGAGCTGGGCGTGGAACTCGCGCCCCGAATTACCCGGCACGGGGTACTGGTGGAAGTTTATGGCGAGGGGATTTTGCTGCTCGGTGAAAGCGGCGTCGGCAAAAGCGAGAGCGCAATCGAGCTTGTAAAGCGCGGGCACCGGCTGATTGCGGATGACGCGGTTGAAATCCGCAGGGTTTCCAATAAAACACTGGTCGGTTCCTCGCCGGAAAACATCCGCCATTTTATGGAACTGCGCGGTGTGGGCATCATCAATGCCCGCAGGCTTTTTGGTATCGGCGCTGTTAAAATGACCGAAAAGATCAATATGATCGTACAGCTTGAGCAGTGGGATGCGTCCAAAGTGTATGACAGGATGGGAATGAACGAAGAATATACGGATGTGCTGGGCATTCAGGTGCCGTCCCTGACCATCCCGATCAAACCCGGCAGGAATCTGGCAATTATTATTGAAGTGGCAGCCATGAATAACCGCCAGAAGCGCATGGGCTACAATGCCGCGCAGGATCTGCTGGAGAAGCTCGGAATGGTGGAGCAGGATGGACCGGACACTTCCGACTGGAGCTTTTAACAGGATCAAAAGAAAGGATTTTGGATTTTCATGCAGATAATCGCGGAAACACACAGCCACACGGTCGCATGCAGCCATGCATACAGCACAATCTACGAAAACGTGCAGGCGGCGGCCAAAAAAGGGCTGAAATTTCTTTGTGTCACAGAACATGCCCCGAAAATGCTTGACGGGCCGCATGAATGGTTTTTTAATAACCTTCCGGCCACGATCCCCGATCTGCTTGACGGGGTCATCGTTTTGAAAGGAGCGGAGGCGAACATCCTCGATTTTGACGGGTCTCTGGACCTGAACGGGCGGCAGCTGAAGAAGCTGGACTGGGTAATTGCCTCCTATCACTCGCCCTGCTGTGCCCCTTCCGATACCGCTTCGCATACGGCCGGCTGGCTGGCGATTGCGGAAAATCCGGACGTGGATGTAATCGGCCATTGCGGCGATGAGCGCTTCCGGTTCGACTATGAAACGGTCATCAGGGCTTTTGCGGAGCATCAGAAAATTGTGGAGTTCAATGCGCATTCTTTTCATAGCAGGCCGGGTTCCCGGGAAAACTGCAGGCAGATCGCTTTGCTCTGCAAAGAATACGGCGTGCGCGCCGTATGCAGTTCAGACGCCCACTTTTTCACCGATATCGGAAATGCCGGGGAAGCGCTGGAAATGCTCATGGAGATCGGTTATCCCGAGGAACTGATTCTGAATACGGATTATGACCGTTTTCTTGCGGTCGCCCGTGAAAAATCCGGAAGACAGCTGGTATGAACCAATTCAAAACAAAACGGGGTGTCATCAATGAACTATTATGTGGGAATTGATTTGGGCGGAACAAACGTTGCGGTTGGCGTAGTGGACGAATCCTGCCGGATTGTCGGCAGGGCAGACACGAAAACCCGGGCATTTCACCCTGCGCAGGAAATTGCGGAAGACATGGTCTCCACTGCGATGCAGGCGGTTGCGGACGCCGGTATTTCACTGGACGACGTGCAGTGGGTCGGCGTGGGAACGCCCGGTACGGCGAATCCCCACACAGGAGTAGTGGGGCTGGCGGCAAACCTTGGGTTTCGCAATACGCCGCTGGGCGCGCTCGTTTCCGAACGGATTTCCAAACCGGTTTTTATTGAGAATGACGCGAACGCGGCGGCTTTTGGCGAACTGATGAACGGGGCCGCCAAAGGTCTGGACTCTGTAATCATGATTACGCTCGGCACCGGAGTGGGCGGCGGCATCATTATCGACGGGAAAATCTATTCCGGCTTTAACTATAAAGGAGCCGAACTTGGACATCTTGGAATGGTTTATAACGGCGTGCCCTGCACCTGCGGGAGGCGCGGCTGCATTGAATCCTACTGCTCTGTCAGTGCGCTGATCCGCATGACCAGAGAGTCCATGCAGCTGAATGCGGGCTCGAAGATGTGGGAACTTGCGGAGCATAGCCTGGATAAAGTGAGCGGCCGCACCTCATTTGACGCGATGCGGCAGGGCGACGCGCCTGCCGCCGAGGTGGTAAGGCAGTACGAGGAGTACATCGCCTACGCGGTTTCGGGGATTATCAACCTGTTCCAGCCGCAGGCGGTTGTCATCGGCGGGGGGATCAGCAAAGAGGGGGAAACCCTGTTCGGCCCTGTGCGTGAACGCACTTATGCCCAGTGCTTCAACCACGAAGATCACAACTGCACGAAGATTTTGCAGGCAAAGCTTGGAAATGATGCGGGGATCATCGGGGCGGCCCTGCTGGGCAGACAATATCACTGAGCGTTGATTTGGAGGAAATCATGAACGAACTTCTGGAACTGCGGGATTTTTGCCGGCAGATTCACTGCACCTGCCTGGCAGATGAGCCTATGTCCGCGCACACGACGTTTAAAATTGGGGGGCCTGCCGATCTCTTTATCCGTCCGTGTGATTTCAAACAGGCGCGGCAGGTAATCCGCAGAGTAACACAGCTTGGGCTCCCGCTGCGCTATATTGGAAAAGGTTCCGATCTGTTGATAAACGATTGTGGTATCCGCGGTGTGGTGCTTTCATTCGACGAGCTGTCCGCTGTCCCGTCCATCCGTGAAGAGGATGAAACCCTGATAGACTGTCCGGCCGGGGCCAGTCTGGCGGCACTCTGCAGGTTTGCGCAGAAACACGGACTGTCCGGTTTGGAGTTCGCCTACGGAATTCCGGGCAGCCTCGGCGGCGGGGTTTATATGAACGCGGGCGCTTACGGCGGCGAATTATGCGACGTCGTCGAAGAGGTTTCTTACCTGGACGGGAAGAGCTTTGAAGAGAGGAAGCGGAAAGCGGAAAACCTTGATTTTTGCTATCGTCACAGCTGGTTTTCCGATCACCCCGACTGTCTGATCACGGGGGCTGCAATCCGCCTGCAAAAGGGGGACCCTCGGCAAATCCATGAAAAAATGAATGAGTTTATGGAGCGGAGGAAAGCCAAACAGCCGTTGGAGTATCCGAGCGCCGGCAGTACCTTCAAGCGCCCGGAAGGCTCTTACGCGTCGGTTTTGATCGACCGGTGCGGCCTGAAAGGCCGCCGCGTCGGGGGAGCCATGGTCAGCGAGAAGCATGCCGGTTTTGTCATCAACTATGACCATGCGACCTGTCAGGATGTCCTGGAACTGATTCGGCAGGTTCAGCAGGAAGTATACGGGAAAACGGGATTCCAGCTGGAATGTGAAATCAAGCAGCTTTAACAGCGAGAGGGGGAGTCGGCATGGATTTTGTGTTGATTACCGGAATGTCCGGTTCAGGCAAATCGCGCGCGATCGCGGCCATGGAAGATATCGGCTACTACTGTGTGGATAACCTTCCGCCCAAAATGGTAAAGTCATTCGTCGATTTATGTGCGCAGGCCGATGATAAGATCGACAGGGTGGCAATTGTAATCGATGCCCGCAGCAAGGAAATATTCGGGGACCTGTTTGACGGGCTGGAGGAATTTGTGGGGGTTGCCGGCGGCTTTCAGACGCTTTTTCTGGACTGCGACGACTCCATCCTGATTCAGCGCTACAAGGAAACCCGCAGAAAGCATCCCCTGATGGATCAGGAGAATCCTACCGTGGAAGGCGCGATTTCGGAGGAACGCAGGCTCCTCTTAAAAATCCGGGACAATGCCGACTATATCATTGATACGACCTATTTGTCGGTGAGTCAGCTGCGCGAAAAAGTGGTCGATATTTTTTTGAACGATAAGAATCAGTCAATGCTGGTGAACTGCATGTCGTTTGGGTTTAAATATGGGCTGCCTAAAGAAGCGGATCTGGTGTTTGATGTCCGCTGCCTGCCGAACCCGTTTTATGTTCCGGAACTGAAAATGAAAACGGGGCTGGAGGAGCCCGTCCGGGAGTATGTGATGCAATGGAAGCAGACCCGGCAGCTGGTACCCAAACTGCTGGACCTGGTTGATTACCTGCTCCCGCTTTACCGGGACGAAGGGAAAACGCAGCTCACCATCGCAATCGGATGCACCGGAGGCAAACACCGCTCGGTAGTATTTGCCCAGCTTCTGGCGGATCATGTACGCGATCAGGGTATCCGCTGCACGGTATCGCACAGGGATATTTCCAAGCATAAGGAGTAGCCATGTCGTTTGCTTATGACATCAAAAGTGAAATCTGCGAGAACAGGCCGTTTCGCCACCACAACAGAAAAGCGCAGGCGTACGGTCTTTTGCTGTTTGGAAACAGCTTTGGGACAGATACTATTTCCATCCATACCGAGCATAAAGTGGTGGCCCGGCTCTATGCGGACTGTATCGCCGATTTAATCGGGCTGACGGACAGTATTACACTGAGGGAAGTGAAACGGCAGGGGCGGCGCAACATTTACATGGTGACTGTCGACAGCCTGACCGACCGCGCTGCGGTTCTTTCCTATTTTGGCTGCAAAGCCGGGGAAGATTGCCGCCGTGTCAGGCGTGAACTGCTGGCGGACCCGGACGTTCCGGCTTTTTTAAGCGGGGCGTTTCTTGCGGCGGCGTCCGTGCCCGATCCTGAAAAGGAGTACCGCGTGGAGTTTGCGATTTCAAGCAAACCGCTTTGTGACGATCTGGCGGCGCTTCTGACAGAGTATCTGACCGCTCCCAAGAGCACGACGCGGCGCAATGACTATCTGCTATACTATAAGGAAAGCGAGAACATAGAGGATTTGCTGACCTTTATCGGCGCGTCCAGGGCTGCTTTAAACCTGATGGAAATCAAAATTGTCAAAGAACTGCGCAACAAAGTCAACCGCGAAACAAACTGCGAAACGGCAAACATCACAAAGACCATTGACGCTTCGATGACTCAGATTGAACAGATTCGGCTGATCCAGTCCCGGTGCGGAATAGAATCCCTGCCGGAGGATTTGCGGGAAATCGCTGTACTGCGGCTGGAAAACCCGGATCTTTCCCTGCGGGAGCTGGGAAAGATGCTGCTCACGCCGATTTCGCGTTCCGGGGTCAATCACCGTCTGAAAAGAATTGCGGAATTCGCAGAACCGCTGCGCAATGAAAGGAGAAACGAGCAATGATTATTACAACAACACCGTCAGTTGAGGGAAAACGCATCACGGCATATAAAGGAATTGTATTCGGCGAAGTCATTTCCGGCGTAGATTTTATTAAGGATTTTACCGCCGGCCTTTCCAACTTTTTCGGAGGGCGGTCGGGAACTTACGAGGACGAGCTGATTCAGGCGCGTGAGCAGGCAATCGAAGAGATGACACAGCGTGCCGCAAATCTTGGAGCCGACGCGGTGGTCGGCGTCGATATTGACTATGAGGTGCTGGGCGCAAACAACGGCATGCTGATGGTTACGGCTTCAGGCACGGCAGTTTGTATTGAATGAAAACCGAAAGCGGGCACAATGGCTGACGTCCATGTGCCCGCTAAAATAAGACAGGGCAAGGGATGAATCATGGAAGACTTTGTGCATTTGCACGTACATACGGAATACAGCCTGCTGGACGGCGCCTGCCGGATTGAACGGCTGATGCGGCGGGTGAAGGAACTGGGGCAGAGCGCCGTGGCCATCACTGACCACGGCGTTATGTATGGCGCTGTGGATTTTTATAAATGCGCGAAAGAGCACGGCATCAAGCCAATTATCGGATGCGAAGTCTATGTCGCGCCGCGCACCAGATTTGACAAGCAGCATAAAGTTGATACGTCGCCTTACCATTTGATCCTGCTTTGCAAAGATGCCCAAGGCTACCAAAACCTGATCAAACTGGTATCCGCCGGTTTTGTCGAGGGCTTTTATTCCAAACCACGCATCGACCGCGACCTGCTCGAACTGCATCATGAGGGGCTTGTCTGCCTGTCCGCCTGCCTTGCGGGGGAAATACCCCGCAGTCTGGCGCAGGGCGATTATGAAAAAGCAAAGGAAATTGCCCTCTGGTATCGCGGCTTATTTGGCGCGGACAGCTATTATATTGAGCTTCAGAACCATGGAATCGCGCTGCAAAAGCAGATTCTGCCGGATCTTTTGCGCCTGTCCCAGGAAACGGGGATCGGGCTTGTCGCCACGAACGACGCACATTATGTCGAAAAAGAAGATTCGAGGATGCAAAATGTGCTGCTTTGCATTCAGACGAACACAACGGTGGATGCGCCGGGCAGCCTGGAATTTGAAACCGACGAATTTTATATCAAAAGCAGGGAGGAAATGGCACAGCTGTTCGGAAACTATCCGGGCGCGCTGGAGAATACCCGGAAAATTGCAGATCTGTGCAATTTCGACTTTGAGTTCGGCCAGACAAAGCTGCCGCTTTTTGTCGCTCCCGGCGGGGAAGACAACCTCAGCTACTTTAAGCGGCTCTGCTATGAGGGGATGCATCGGTATTACGGAGAAGATCCCCCCAGGAATGTCAAGGAACGGCTCGAATATGAGCTGCGTGTCGTTGCCGATATGGGCTATGTGGAATACTACCTGATTGTCTACGATTTCATTCATTATGCGAAAAGCGTCGGCATCCCGGTCGGGCCGGGAAGAGGCTCCGGCGCCGGAAGCCTTGCCGCCTACTGCATCGGGATCACCAGCATCGATCCCATCCGCTATAATCTGCTGTTTGAACGTTTTCTGAACCCTGAACGTGTCAGCATGCCCGATTTTGATGTGGACTTCTGCTATGAACGGCGGCAGGAAGTCATTGACTATGTCGTGCAAAAATACGGCGCCGATCATGTCGCGCAGATCATCACATTCGGAACGATGGCTGCCCGCGCGGCGATCCGGGACGTCGGACGCGTGCTGAATGTGCCTTACCAGCAGGTGGACGGAATTGCGAAACTGGTG
>JAEXAZ010000244.1 GCA_023394255.1 Bacillota bacterium
ATGCGGAACACGGAAGAGTACCGAATCTGGTATTCGGCTATGATAAAACGCCGGGAGAGTACTTTGATCTTGCGGTAAATGAAAAGGAAGCGGAAGTCGTACGGCGAATCTTCAGCTTGTATACGCAGGGCGGGTTTGGGGCAAATAAGATTGCCCAGCTTCTCAATCAGGACGGGATCCAGACCAAACGGGGCTGCCGCTGGTCGCAAAACGCGATCTGCCGTATCCTTCAAAATCATCTCTACACCGGGGTTGTCGTCAACTGCAAAGAACGCGTGGAAGATTTCTTAACTGGAAAGCGGATACGGACAAGCCCGGAAGAGCGTTTTGTGGCTGAAAAACCCAATCTGCAGATTGTACCGGACGAGCAGTTTGAACTTGCCCAACAGTTGCTGGGGAAACGGGTAGATACCTTTAAAGCGGATAAGGTGCGGCAATCAAATAAATTTCCGCTTAGCACTTTGATCCGGTGTGAGGACTGCGGACGCAGCTTTCGCCGCGTTTGCCATAAGCGGCAATACGGCGCTTACATCAAGTGGGCCTGCAGTACCCGCAGCAGCGAGGGAAAAGACGCCTGCGGCAATCACACGATTGTGGATGAGGAGGAACTTTCGGGGGCGATCCGGAAATATCTTGCGGATCAGGTTTCCTCTCCGGAAAAACTATTGGAACGTACGGAAGCGGAACTGCGCAAAAAATACCGGCCGGACGGGGAGGAGGAAGGAGCGGAGGCACTCGTTCTTCAACTTTCAAGCCTGAAAAAAGCAAAGGCAAAACAGACGCAGATGTTTGAGGCGGATGTCATAACGCTGGAGGAGCTGAAAGAGCGCGCTTTGCAGCTCAACCAGTCAATTTCCCGCTGCGAGGCACAGCTTGCGCTTTTGCGTGATGGACAGGGTGTTTTGAACGGATTGGAGCAGACGGTCAAAAAATATTGCAGCAGCATCCGCGATGTGCTGTCTGCGGAGATGGTAGACAACGCGATGCTGAAAAAGGTCATCGATAAAATCACTGTCTCGAATGATGGCACCATTCTCGTCCATTTAAAATTGTTTTCCCAACTAAAGCTGGATTAAAAAGAGCAGCCGGAGGTGCTCCCGTATCATTCCGAAATCAATACAAACCGATGATCAGGGACACGGCGGTATTTGCGTCTTTTAAAATCGTGGCATGGGCCGATTAAAACTTTTTATAAAACGGCGGGATATTTCAGATGAAATATCCCGCCGTTTTCAGCGCAAGAAAGAATTTATTCTTCTTTACCGGCTGTGATTTGCTCCAATTCGCCCTGGTTGAGCACATTGCTGTCCTTTACAAAAAAATGCAGTGCGCGCACAGAATTCATGGAAAAATCATTTTTAAGCAAAGAAATATAATCGTCTCTTGATGTGCGGATATGCTGGGTAAGGACTTGGATGCCGCGCTCACAGTCCCCCTGTTTGATTGCGTGCAAAAGCTCCTGATGATCGTTGCAGGCCTTGTTTTGCAGTGAACGCTTTAAAAAAGTTAAAAAACGCATGCGGGTCAATTGCAGCAGCAGTTCGTCGTGAGCTTTAATGAGCCTCCGGTTACCCGAAAGGGATACCAGGCTGTTGTGAAATTTCTGATCCCACACAAAATGTTCCGTTACCAGGTCATCGTGATTGGTATTCACCATAGATTGGTAAATCTGTTCCAGAACCTGCACCTGCTGAGGAGGGATAGGGTTCATTTTTTGAAATGCCAGCCTCAGCGCAGTAGCCTCAATACCCTCGCGGAAATCAAACAGATCCTGAATTTCCTCAGCGGTGATATCGGCCACCCGGTAACTTGTTTTGCCGGACTCCAAAGGCTCCAGCAAGCCGTCGCTGTGCAGACGCTGCAGGGCCTGACGGATGGGGGTCCGGCTCATCCCCAATTCTTTGCTTAACAGGTAATCTGACACAACCTGGCCCGGAAATAATTCAAAGGCGAAAATCTGTTTTTGAATAATGGAATAGGCTTTGTCTGCCAGGCCGCTTTTAACCATGCATACATCCTCCTACCAATGGCAGATGCCCCAGAGGCTGTATGTCCCCTTAAGGCCCTAAACTAATTGACTGTTTACTTTATCATAAAGTATTTTTTATCAAAAGTAAAGTACACTTGACAGGTACAAGTATGTAGATTGAGAGGCCTATGACTGCTGCGCCTGTCGGCTGGCCTGATGCAGGTAACGGGCAGAACGGATGGTGTCTTCCAGCTGCGAAACCTGAATATTTCCCTCAATTCCCACAGTCCCCCGGAAATGGTCCTGAAGCAGCTGGCGGTATATCTCTGAAAATTCCAGTGAGCCAAGCCCGGGAAACGCCCGGTTGTCATCCGACAGGTGCAGCCGGGAAAAGCGGCCTGCAAATTGCGCCAAAGTATGCGTGACGGGTGCTTCTTCAATATTGATATGATAGGTGTCCGCCAGTACCTGCACAAAAGGGCATTGCAACTGATCCACCAGTTCGAGCGTCTCCCGTATCGTACAGGCTACGCTCGATTCTTTATGATTGGTTGCTTCCAGAAGGGTAGGGACTTGAAGAGATTCAATAGCGGGTTTTAATAATTGCAGCGAAGACAGAAGAAGCTGCCTCGCCGGCTGTTCCTTTTGGCCGGGGGCCCCTTTAAAAAAACCGATAATCACGCCGCACCCCGCTTGGGCAGCATATTCCAAATTCTTTATGCATCCGTCCACAGCGGCCAAACGGTGTTTTTCATCCGGGTCGCTCAGAGAGAAACCGTGAGCCTTCGCATAGGCGCCGGTAGCCAGCATATCCAGCTTTAAGCCAAATTGAAGCAGGAGTCCGGTCAGTTCCTGGGGAGTAAGGAGGCCCAATTCAGGCAAATTCAGCTCTATGCCGTAAAAACCATATTCCTGCAGTGCTGCAAGGAGCTGCTTGAATTGAGGCAATTGATCCCGGTTTTCCAAAGTACATTGTAAACAGGTGTTGAGCGGATACGAACTATATGTCTGGGAATGCATTGCAGTTGTTTCCTTTCTGTTGGCTGGTTTGTGCCATGTTGATCATTATGATTATGATAGCATATCATTTATATGTATACAATCATTGGATTCAAAAATTGTATACAAATTTTGAATCCAATTTTTGTTCCAATTTTCAATTGAAAGGCGTATACACATTTGTTATAATCTAGTTAACAAATTTGGCAGCGGTTATTGATAACCATAGGAAATTGAAAATGGAAAGGAAATTTTAACTTATGAACACAATTACAAAACGTTTTGTAGCCGGGGGATTTGCGGCCGTCATGGCGATGATAACTTCCGCCTGCGGCGGCAGCCCCGCTGCAAATTCTTCTTCCGCAGCTCCCTCTACTGCTGACTCTTCCAGTGTTTCTGCTTCTGGTACCGATTCTTCCGGCAGCAGCGCGGCTCCCACTTACACCTTGATGTATGGTCACGCGCAAACGGAGACCCATCCTTATCAGGCGGCTTTTCAAAGCTGGGCGGACGCCGTAAAGGAACGCACTAACGGTGATCTGGTGATTGACCTGTACCCCAGCAATACGCTGGGCTCTGAAGAGGATATCATCAACTCTTTTAAGGATTCCGATACAAACTGGGGCTATAATACGGATTTTGCCCGACTTGGTACTTACGTGCCCGAGCTTGCCCTGTTCAACATGCCTTATTTTGTGGAAGATATTAATGATATCGAAGCGGTAAAAGAGTTGGACAGCGTACAGGAATGGCTGGAAAAACTGGAAAAGGATTTTGATGTAAAAGTTTTATCCTTGAACCTGGTACAGGGCTACCGCAATGTTGTGTGCGGCAAAGAAGTTAAAAAACCGGAAGACCTGGCAGGCCTGACCCTGCGCAGCCCCAATACCGATATCTGGCGTGCCGGCGTAAGCTCGCTGGGCTGCAGCGTTCAGGGGATGGGCCGCGGCGATATCTACAACAATCTGGTTAACAAAGTGATTGATGGTTATGAGGATGTTTACCCCTGCATCGTATCCGAAAGTTACTATGAAATCGATAATGTGAATGTCATCAGCGAGACCAAGCATATCCTGCTTCTGAACCCCACCGTCGTGGATGCGGGCTGGTTCAACAGCCTGCCTGAGGAATACCAGAATATCCTCATGGAAGAGTGCGATAAAGCCAGCACCGCCTGCTCCGGACAGATGCTGGGCGCATATACGGAAGAGGCAAAACAAAAATGCATCGACGAAGGCATGACCGTATTTTCAAACTCTGAAATCGATGTGGAAGCGTTCCGCAATGCCTCCATGAAAGCCTACGAGCAGTTGGGCCTGACCGAAACTTATAATGAAGTAAAGGCCGCTCTCGGCAAATAAGCTGCCATTTTGCAATCCACAGGTGCATCATGCCGCATCATGCGCATGCCATGATGCACCAATTTTTATTGCGCAGCAGCATAAGATGTCCGGCGGCTTGATGATCTGCATAAAGCCGGGCCGGCTGTTCTTTTGCCGAAATAAAAAGACAAAAGCTTAACTTGAAAGGGAGTAACACGCATGAAGACCTTCTTTGCCGCGTTGAACAAGGTGGAACTTGCCATCACGATGACGTGTGTTGCGGGATTCACCTCCGTGCTGATGCTGGGGGCGGTATTTCGCCTGTGCGGCCATCCTCTGAACTGGTGCAATGACGTTGCCCTCCTGATGCTGGCATGGACAGTATTCTTGGGCGGCGACGTAGCCTTTCGTGCCGGCCGCATGGTGAATGTGGGGCTGATTATTCAAAAGTTGCCTGTCAGGCTGCAAAAATGTATGGCTGTCCTGGTTTATTTGATATTGCTGGTTATGATGGGCGCCATGGTAGTTCAGGGATTTAAACTCTGTACGAATGTAGGCACACGCACGCTGGAGGGAATCCCAAATGTAAGCTATATTTGGGTTGCAGCCGCTATCCCGGTGTGTTTTTCGCTGATGATCATTACCGCTGTCAGCCGCCTGCTGAGTCTGCTGAAGAGCAACGATCCGGCGTTCCTATCAAAAATGTAAGGGGGCAGTTTCAATAATGATTGCGGTATTTATTACCTTTCTGGTTTTGCTGGTCATCGGCGTGCCCGTTGCCTATGCCATCGGTGCCTCCGGTATGGTATTCTTTCTTCTTAACACACAGTTTCCCTTTACCCATATTGCCCAGCTGCCCATTACGCAGACCCAGAACATCACCATGCTGGCTATCCCGCTGTTCATCCTTGCCGGAAATCTCATGAATAACGGCGGTGTGACCAAACGCTTGGTCAGCCTGGCAACCATGCTCACCGGCCACATGCGGGGAGGCCTTGCCCAAACCAGTGTGGTGTTGAGTACCCTGATGGGCGGATGTTCCGGTTCCGCCACTGCGGATGCCGCGATGGAAGCCCGCCTGCTGGGTCCGGACATGCTTAAAAACGGTTACTCCAAAGGGTTTTCGGCCAATGTGCTCACGTTTACCTCGCTGATCACCGCTACGATCCCGCCGGGGGTAGGGCTCATTATCTATGGCACTACCGGCAGCGTATCCATTGGAAAGCTGTTTGCCTCGGGTATCTTTGTAGGATTGTTTATGATGATCGTGCTGATGATTACAGTGGCAGTCACGGCCCGTATGCGTGGCTATAAACCCGTGCGTGATACCCGCGCCACTATCAGGGAAATCGTTTCGAACCTGAAAGAAACCATTTGGGCGGTAATGTTTCCCGTCATCTTGCTGGTGGGTATCCGCATGGGCCTTTTCTCCCCGTCGGAAGTTGGGGCGTTCGCATGTTTTTATGCCGTGTTTGTCGGCATCTTCATCTATAAGGAGCTTACATTTGAATCCTTTTTAACCGCTTTGCGCGACAGTATTTATGATATTGGCTCCATCATGATGATCGTAGCGCTCACCGCGCTGTTTGGCTATGGGATCCCGGTAGACAAGATCCCCCAAAAGATGACTTCCTTTATGACCGGTATTACAGCCAACCCCACGCTTATTTTGCTTATGATTATCCTCCTGCTCATTTTTATTGGAATGTTTATGGAGGGCTCCGTAGTGATCCTGCTGCTCACTCCGATCCTGCTGCCAATGTGCAAATCTGTTGGAATTGACCCGGTGCACCTTGGCCTGTTGATGTGCACCGTTGTTACTATGGGTGTCAACACTCCTCCCGTCGGTATGAGCATGTATACGGTGAATACCATCCTGGATTGTTCACTTGAGGAGTATTCCAAATCCATGATCCCGTTCCTTACCGCGATCCTTCTGGCGATGGGCCTGCTGGCATTCTTCCCCAACGCAGTCCTCTTTCTGCCTAATTTGCTGTACAGGTAAAAATCGTAATAGTTCCAAAAATGAGAGGAGATATCTATCTCCTCTCATTTTTGACGTTATTAAGGAAAGTTTGAACACAAAATTACATTTTGCCATAGATGTGAAAGCTAAAACCAGATCTGCCCGCATTGAAACTTTATGATCTCTTTTCCGGAGGAGCGGGTAGCGGCCTGCCGAGAAAAGGCGAAAAGGTAGGAATTAACATTGCTCTGCCGGGCATCTCTGCTGTTTCTGGAACTTTCAGACAGTTGGGGCAGGTCATGCCAACCAGAGTATATGGGTCTGAACGCTCTACGAGCAAAATAGGGGATTCGGACGGATGACAAAATATTTGCATCTTTTCGGATGACGACAAAGGGATTCCCGCCAAGTTATAATAATGATTAATATAAAACCGGTTAAATCAACTCGTAACAAGGGGGAGAGTCCTAACATGAACAAATTGGAAAATCAAATGGTATCACTCTTACGCCGTATGCGTGAGGAGTTTTATTTAGTGAGCGTCAAAGGCGAATTTGAAGCAGAAGGCGCCAGGCAGGAGGAACTGCTCCGTTTGAAAGAAATCGCTACCAAGGCCGAGGTGGCAATGACTGTAAAAATCGGCGGTTGCGAGGCTATTACTGATATGCGCATGGCTCGCGCCATTGGTGCCAATCAAATTGTCGCGCCCATGATAGAGTCGGCTTTTGCCGCTCAAAAATATCTGAACGCTGCAAAGCTTGTTTTCTCTGAAAGCGAACTTGCTGAACTTGGATTGTTCATTAATGTGGAAACCGTGGATGGAGTCCGCAACTTTGACGCCATATGCAGCCTCCCCGCCAGTGCGGCTCTGACGGGACTGGACATAGGAAGGGTGGACATGGCGGGTTCCATGGGCCTTCTTCCCGAAGATTGCAACAGCAGCCAGGTTTTTGATGTGTGCCTTTCCATGTGCAAAAGATGGAAAGCGGTTTATCCTGAGAAGGAATTTGTCATCGGCGGATTTTTGAACCCTCAGACCATCAGTTTTCTGGAAGCCATGCCTGCCGAATGTAAGGTAGGCTGTGAATCCAAAAAAGTGGTACTGGCATCCGGTGTTATTCAGGAAGCCAAACTACGGGCCGCATTTGCCAGTGCTATCGAGTTTGAACGTCTTTGGTATCAGAACTGCATGAATGATTACCAGCAACTTACCGGAAAAAATTGGGCCTATTTTGAGGCACTCCCCAAATATCAAGCGTTAATGGCGGAATAAGTGTTTCCTGAAATTTCCAGAAACAATCGCACGGCTTATTTGCAGACCCTTCTAAAAAAATGATATACTAAACCCAATTTTATAGGAAGGTCAAGGTGATCCGCTGTGATGCAGCCGTCGGAACAAAAGCAGCACGTTTATCTACCGGAACGTTTGAAAACGAAACTCCATCAGATTGTGGCATATCCCCTTACTCTGGTATCAGCTCCAATGGGCTATGGAAAGACCACAGCAGTCAAAGAGTATCTGATCCGCCAGGAGGTGAGTCCCTGGGAAACTCCTCCGGCAGTTTTGTGGCAGCGCCTCTTTGGTGATGAAATTCCGGATTTTTGGGAAGATTTTTTGACCGCCTTTGAGACGATAGACCCTTCCTTTTCCGGAGCGCTTCGGGAAGTTCCGTTGCCTGTGGAAGGCGTCCATCAGCGAATTTTTCTTCGGCTGTTCAGGGGGTTTTGTCAGCAGCTGGCCGCCCCCACCGTCCTTGTTTTGGATGGTGTCCGGCTCGACGTCCATCCAGAGATCCGGGATTTCCTGCATTTTTTTGTACAGTCGCTCCCGGAAAACTTTCATCTTGTCCTCATAGGGCGTTCAAAGGATTTAAAAAATGACGACCTTTTTCGGATTTACGGGTTAATCAACTATATTTCTCTGGAGTACTTTGAGTTTTCTCCCAAGGATATCGAACGGTATTTCAAATTATACGGAATCGCCCTTTCGTCCAAAGATGTGCAGCGCCTGCACATTCTCTCTTCCGGTTGGATCGCGATCATTCATATGAACCTTCTGGAATATATGGAGCACAACAGATTCCTTCCGGAATATGAAATTTTTCAAATTCTGGAACGCATCGTCTTTGCACCCTTACCGGAACGGACCAAGGAGTTCCTTTCCGTAATCAGCGTGGCTGAAAGCTTTTCCATAGAGCAGGCAGAGTATCTCTGGGGAAAAGGTGATGCCAAAGCGCTTCTAAATGATCTGGGCAGCGATGGCCTTTGCATCAGCTATCACCGTACTGACGGACGCTTTCGGCTTTCCCCGGCCTTTGCCGCATATTTTGAAAAACAAAACCGTCAGCTCCCAGAAGAAAAAAGAAATCAGCGATTGAACAAACTGGCTGAATGGTATCTGAAAAACGATGACAATGCGCTTGCCCGCCGTCTTTATCACCGCATAAAAAATTTCGATGCCCTGATGGACGCAGTTGAAAAGCGACGGTTTATCGTGCTGTATGGCCTGGATGAACAGGAATTTATGGCCTATTACACCGACTGTCCCCCTGAAATCCGTGCCCGCCATCCAAAGGCCATCCTCACTTTCGCCCGGCAGATGTTCGCCTTTGGCAGCCATGAAATGGGAAAAGAAGTCTGCACGGAATTCGAGAAAATTATGGAGGAAAACCGGGATCTGAATGAAGAAACCCGCAGCCAGCTCAAGGGCACCTATGAGCTGCTGCTCTGTTATGCCCAGTATAACGATCTTGAACAGATGCTGGTGCATATTTACCGGGCCAAAGCGCTTCTGGATAACCGTCGGGCGGCGATTCCCTGGCCAGACACCGGGCTCAACGACGCCCTCTCGATTTTGTATATGTTCCACCGCCAGCCGGGGAGCCTGCAAAATGAAGTGGCTTTGTATCTGGAATATAATCCGCTCTATTCCTACCTTATCTGCGGGCGCCTTGACGGTGCCGATCTGGTGCTTCAGGCGGAGGCCCTCTATGTCACTGGGGATCTGCAGGGGGCGGAAATTGTTTTGCACAAGGCTCTACTG
>JAEXAZ010000265.1 GCA_023394255.1 Bacillota bacterium
GTCCGAAGCAGCCGGCTCAACGGCAAATTCGGGCTGCATTTTCGCCAGTTCTTCACTGATATCGCGGGCAAGTTCCCAAACCTGCCCGCTGGAGGAAGCGGTGGAAGCGTCCAGTCTGCCCTGATAATCCGCCGGCAGCTCGTCCGAAAGCAGCCTCTGAACAAATTTCAGCTTGTAAGGGAGGTCGGCTTCGCTGCCGAGTTCGATCAGAATCCTGCCGTCATAGACGATCCGCATATTCAGCCTGTCCGAAAAATCAACCAGTGTGATCTTTCCGAACCCGGTCTCTTCCACCGCTTCAACAAGATAGGTCAGCATTTTAAAATTCTCTTCTTCGCTTTCCGCCGACCTCGTCCGCCATTCCTTCTCCTTGTCCTCCGCTTTTGCGTTGGGCTTTTCGGCTTTTTCCCTGCGCCAGGCTTCCATCTCCGATATCACGTCCGCGGAATAGGTGATATCCCCTTTCGAAACCACTTCGCCAAGACGGTGCCCCACCTCCGCCAGGCTCAGATACATGCCATTTACAACGGTAACGTTTTCCGGAAGGGTGCGCACGCCGGTTTCCAGGATCTTTCCGGAATGGCCGATCACCACATATCCCGCCGCTGTATTGACCGCGCCAAGCGGTTTTGCCTGTGTGATTTCAAGGGTCAGCCTGGGCGGGAAGGAACGCTTGAGCTTTACGCCCTCTATGTAAGGAAATTTTTCCATCAAGGCCTTCTCCACAGCACTCTGGCTGACACGGAACAGGTTGTCCCCGATGCTGACGCCGCTTTGCGCAAGGAGTTCTTCGTCCGCATATTTGGTATTCCCTGTTACCTCCAGTTTTTCAATTTTAAAGAACACGGTCAGGGAGAGGATTGCCAGAATCGCCGCAGCCGCCAGCAAAATCAGAAGGTAGTGCAGAGTCTGCCTTCCGGTACGTCGGCGGCGGCGCTTTTTCTGGCTGCCCGCAGCAGCCGTCTGCGCTCTCGCGGGCGCAGTACGGCGCTGACCGCCGAACGTAATGATTTTCTGCTTCATTTCGCATCCTCCAGTTTTCCTCTCCTGCTGCTATTTTAAGCGGCGGATATCCGCGCCAATACTGGCAAGGTTTTGTTCAAAATGCTCATATCCGCGGTCGATGTGTTCAATTTGGAGAAGCTCGCTTTCACCCTGCGCGGCCAGAGCCGCGGCGGCAATCGCCGCGCCGCCGCGCAGATCCGTGCAGTGCACCGAAGCGCTGTGCAGCTCCCGCACGCCATGCACAACCGCAATCCGTCCTTCTACCTTGATGTCCGCGCCCATCCGCTGCAATTCCGGCACATGTTTATAACGGCTTTCAAAGATGTTCTCAACAAATATGCTGCTGCCCTCCGCAAGGCACGCCGCCGCCATCAGCGGGGACTGCGCGTCGGTCGGGAAGCCCGGATAAGGCATTGTCCGCACGTAGCGCAGCGGTTTGAGCGGCCCGTCGGATTTCAGGCGGATGCTGTCAGGCGTTGTCAGGATCTGGCAGCCCATCTCCTCGAAACATGGCAGCACTGCGGAAAGATGTTCGGTGCAGACATCCGTCAGCAGGACGTCGCCGCCCGTTGCCGCCGTGCAGGAAAGATAGGTTGCGGCGGCGATTCTGTCCGGGATCACCCGGTGCTCCGCCGGATGCAGGGATTTGACCCCCTCCACACGCAGGCCGCCGTCCTTGGTCGAATTTATTTTAGCCCCGCAGGCAATGAGGAACGCCGCGAGGTCGGTAATTTCAGGTTCACGCGCCGCATTCTGGATGATGGTTTCCCCTTCGGCAAGGGTTGCGGCAATCAGAATGTTCTCTGTTGCCCCCACGCTGGGAAACGGCAGCGAGATTTTAGCTCCGTGCAGCCGCTTGTTTACGCGGCAGTTCAGATAACCATGGTCTTCCTCAATGGAAACTCCCAGCTTTTCCAACGCGGCAAGATGCAAATCGATGGGGCGTGGACCCAATTCACAGCCTCCCGGCATGGAAATGCGCGCTTCACCGCATTTCGCGATAATTGCGCCGAGAAATACGATGGACGAACGCATCATGCGCATCAGGTCATCCGGAATGCAGCAGCAGTCGCCGGTGGCCTCCTGTACAAGGATGCTGTCCCCTTCCCGCTTATTTTTCGCTCCGAGGAAACTGAGGATATTGCAGGCTGCGTCTACGTCGGTAAGTCTGGGGCAGTTATGTATGACACAATTGCCAGACAGTAAAGTCGCCGCCATAATCGGCAGCACCGAATTTTTCGCACCGTGTATCTGCAAACTTCCTTTCAGCCGGTTCTGTCCTCGAATGAGAAGTTTTTCCATCTTCACGCACCCTTTCAAACGTAACGAGGGCATAAAACCCCCTACACGATTATGGTATGCGAGATGGCAAACAGTGGTTACGCTTTCAAAAGGGACATGATTTCAAAATAAATTCGCTCGTTAGCATCAATCACTGCCATTTTCTGCGCGTTTTTGCCTAATCTTCGAAGTGCCTGCGGATCGCCGCACAGTTCGGCGACCGTCTTTCGGAGCAGCTGCGGGGTCAGATTTTTTTCTTCTATGACCACCGCGGCGTCGTGATTCTGCAATACCATGGCATTATGGTACTGATGGTTTTCCGCAACATTCGGAGACGGGATCAGCACCGAGGCCGTCCCGCTCGCCTCCAGCTCGGACAGCGTAATCGCGCCCGACCGCGAAATAACCAGATCCGCGGCCGCAAGACATTCCGGCATGTCGTTTATGTATTCACGGATGTCAAGATCCGGATTCTTCTCCTTTTGCACGCCCGCCTGTTGGAGCATGCCGGGGAACCTGTCCTTCTCATAGCTGCCGGTGGCGTGGATATGATAGATGCCGCCGCGTTCGCCTTCCCATGCCATCAGGCCCGCCACCGCTTCGTTAATGCGCCGCGCGCCCAGGCTCCCTCCGAAGGAGACGATGCAGATTCTGTCCCCTATGCCGAGTTTGCCGCGCGCCTTTTCCCTGTCCGCAAAAATAATCTGTTCCCGGACGGGATTGCCGGTGATCACGTAATCGCGGTTTTCAGGCAGAAAGCGTTTGGCCTCCTCCACCGCCAGCAGGATTTTATCGGTCGTCGGTGCAAGCAGCTTTGTTGTCACGCCGGG